>JBEBCJ010000025.1:0-5546 GCA_041157865.1 Bacteroidota bacterium | reverse complement strand
TTGGACGATTGCCGAATACGTGATCCATCGTTGGGCATTTCACATGCAGCCAAGCTCGCGGCTTGGTAGGCGTCTGCACTTTCTGGTGCATGGCATCCACCACGCCTACCCACGTGATTCAACGAGACTCGTGATGCCGCCGCTTGTGAGTTTGCCGTTGGCCGGACTCTTCTACGTCCTGTTTGCCGCCCTATTTGCCCCTTACCATCCGTCGGTATGGGCAGGATTCGTGAGCGGTTATGTAGCATACGATATGGTCCATTATGCAGTACATCATAGGAACATGACCTCGCGTATCGGACGTTATCTGAAACGGCATCACATGCACCATCATTTCGTTAATCCGGACCGTGCTTTTGGGGTCAGTAATCCAATCTGGGACAGTATTTTTGCAACACAGCCCGAGATTGCAAAGCGCAAGTCGGGGCGACGCCGTAAATTGGAGCAGTTTTTACAAAGGCAAACGACGAATGGCACTCAGCACATCCGAAATTCTCAACGTCGCAAAGGCAGTAGCCTCTGATGTAGAACTTGTCGAACACCACGGCGATGCAACGTTAGTTGTAAAGCTATCGGACTTGATCGAAGTTCTCTCAGAACTCAAAGAGAATCCAACGACGCAGTTCAATCAACTGGTCGACATGACGGTTATCGATTGGGCAAAGCCCGGCGACCGTTTCGATGCTGTGTACTTCCTGTATTCGATCGAGAATGCCACGCACGTGCGCGTGAAAGCGCATGTCCGCGAAGACAATCCGCACGTCCCGTCTGCTGTTGAAGTATGGGAGTCATCCAACTGGTACGAGCGCGAAGCTTATGACATGTACGGTGTCATCTTTGACGGGCACCCAGACCTGCGCCGCTTCTTCATGCCAGAGGACTTCATGGACACTGACGGCACGCCACTCTACCCATTGCGCAAAGACTTCCCGTTGATGGGTATTCCGGGATCACTCCCGCTGCCGGCAAAAGACTAACGAGCAGCGAACAGCGAAGAGCGAGCTGATGCAATCAGCTCTGAAGCCAGGCGATAGCGTCGTTTACTGTTGGCTGGAACTCGAAGAGATACTCAATCTGTGAGATGCGGAACATCTGCCGTACCGTTTCCTGTGTGCCGACAAGGATCACGAAGCCTTCGTTGTCCTTCATTTGTCGATTTGCCAACAACAGCGCTGAGAGACCTTGAGAGTCGCAGAGTTGCACGGCTGAAAGATCCACCACGAGCGCCTTAACCGACGGCTGGCATAGAATGAGGATCTCGCTTTTTACTTCAGGTGCCAGGAGCGAATCCAGCGCTGGCTCTTTAAGAGTAAAGACAACCAATTCGTCGTCTTGTTCAACAGAAAATCGCATACTTGCGGTTGCCGTGTTAATGAGTACTGAAACAAAGATCGCAAAACCGCTTTAATGACATCAATTCTTGTGATACGACTTACGTCGCTTGGCGATGTAATTCTGACGACGCCTGTTATCGCTGCATTGCGTAGAGCGTTCCCGGATGCCGGGATAGATGTTGCGGTGGATGCCGCCCATGCAGAGGTCTGGAAACACAATCCGCACATTCGGTCGATTCACTGTGTGCGCAAGGGTGACGATTCCTTGCTTGATCTCCCGTCATACGACCTTGTGGTAGACCTTCAACGGAATAGACGGTCCTCGAGCATCATTCGCAGTGCGGGCCGCAGCGGGAACCCACAGGTAGTTCGCTATGCTAAGCACAGGCTTGAAAAGCTTGCCTTTGTCTATCTAAAGCGTAAACCCGATACCATAACACACATCGTCTCGCGTTATGCCAAGCCTCTTGAGGAGTTTGGTCTTCGCATCGAGGGTTGGCATCCAGAGCTGTACACGACTTCTGGTATTGCAAGAAGACTGCCACGAACAACGCCGAGTGCGTCGCTTCGCATTGGTATTGCGCCCGGTGCGCAGCACGCAACAAAACGATATCCTGTAACGTTAATGGCGCTGCTGCTTCAGAAACTGGTCAGAGAACATCATGCAGACGTAGTTCTGGTAGGGGGCCCTGCAGATGCGGCGATCTGCGATGCCATCGAGGCCCAGGCTGGTGTGGCCGTTACACGGTGCGATGGCGCAGCAACGATTGCGGCAACGCTTGATGTACTATGTGAACTTGACGCGCTGGTATCATGCGACTCAGCGGCCGTCCATATGGCGTCGGCATGCGGCCTGCCAGTGACTGTAATCTATGGATCAACCGCCCCTGAGTTTGGATTTGCTCCCTACCTGGTTCCCCATGCCATTGTGCAGCAACCAGATCTGCCATGCAGACCGTGCTCGCACATTGGCCGAGCTGACTGTCCGAAGGGACATTTTCAGTGCATGAACAGCATCGATCCTGCGGTCGTGGCCCAGGAGGTCATTCGACTATCAAGGCAATGAACGCGACGGCACGATTGTTGCTTGTGAAATGATATGGTAGGAATTATCATCGTTGGTGCAGGGAACATCGCGCAGAGTGTTCACCTGCCGATTCTCGCGGCGATGGCCGGAGTAAAGATTGTTGCGATTTGCGATCGTCAGGTAGCCAAGGCACGCATTCTCGCGGAAAAGTACAAGGTGCCGCATGTGTTTCGCACGCTTGAAGAAGCGCTGCACTTGCAAGGCGTGCAGGCAGTACTTGTAACAACGAGCACCGATGCTCATGCTCCCGTGGCCAAGGCGGCCATAGCTGCCGGAAAGCATGTGTTTGTGGAGCGTCCGGCCGCGCGAACTCTCGAAGAAGTGATGGAGATTCGCACGCTGTCCCAGGAACACGGTGTTGGCGTGATGGTAGGCATGAATCATCGATTCCGTCCGGACGTTGTGAACATGAAAAATGCAATCGACAGAGGCGAGATAGGTCCTGTTTTCTACGTTAAGGCTGGGTGGGTTAAACAACGTTCTACCGACGCTCGATGGATGGCCAACGCAGAAAAGTCAGGTGGTGGAGTAGTTGTTGACCTTGGCATTGCGGTTATTGACATGATCCTGCACGTGATGGATTTTGGACGCGTGCGCTCGGTAACCGGTTCCGTATTTCACCAGGCCACAAAATCAGTGGAAGACGGGGCTGTGGCCATCCTCAATTTTGAAAACGGGGCTGTGGCAACAGTGGAGACAAGCTGGTCGATCATTCGTGCAGAAGACCTGTATTACTGCAACGCATTCGGTAAAAAGGGCAGTGCATACATCAACCCCTACCGTCTGGTGCGCCGCACAGGCAACACCATCCAGAGTTCATCAACACCGGATCGCCGCTCCCAACTTGAGGTGTATATGAAGTCTTACACCACCGAGCTCAAGCACTTCATCAACGCCGTCAAAGGCGTGGTCCCTATGGTCAGCACCGCCGACGAAGCAATCGAACGTATGCGCATCGTAGAGGCGATTTATGCGAGCGCAGAACACCAGCGTGAGATTGTGATACCGTAGGAATAACAGCGAGCAGCGAACAGCGAGTGCCGGGCAATTCCCGTACCCTCGTACCTAGTACCTCCCGCCCGCCTTTCCCCACCTGCTGTGAATAACTCTGCCTGTCCCGTGGCATAACTACGGTAAAAGTCGAAATCGAGAATCCATAGATTTCGGGTATGCCGACACCTGCTTCGCAGAGGGTTACACCTCTCCATACTGACGATCCAATTGGTAATGTTCCGCCCCATTCCACAGATGCGGAGGTTGCCGTACTGGGAGCCATGCTTCTTGACAAGGAGGCGGTACCCAAGGTAGTGGAGATCTTGGATGCTGAGTGCTTTTATCACGATAAGCACATTCGGATCTACAATGCCATGATGGCAATGTTCGAGCGCGGAGTAACGATAGATCTCGTGTCTCTGACGGATCAGTTGCAGCGGGACGGCATGCTGGAACAGGTAGGGGGCATGTTTGCCCGGACCGAACTAACGGTGCGCACAGTGTCGGCAGCGAACGTTGAGAACCACGCACGCATTGTGCTGGAGCGCTTTCTCAAGCGTCAGCTGATTCGAGTTGCAAGCGAGATCGTACGTGACTGCTACGACGAAACCACTGATGCACTCGACGAAGTAGACAGGGCAGAGCAGCGGATCTTCGATGTAGCGGAAAAGCGTCTGCGCAGATCGTATTCGGGCATGAAGAAGCTAACCAAGGATGCGATCGAAAAGATCTTCTCGATGGCCTCGAAAGAGAATGATGGTATCACTGGTGTGCCAACCGGCTTTACACAGTTAGACCAACTTCTGAGCGGACTCCAACCTTCGGACCTTGTAATCGTGGCTGCGCGCCCTTCGATGGGTAAAACGGCATTTGCGCTCTCAATTGCCCGAGAAGCATCGCGCAAGGGTAAGTCAGTTGGTGTGTTCTCGCTCGAAATGTCTGCTCAGCAGCTCGTGCTCCGTTTGATTTCTGCCGATGCACAGATCGGACTTCAGTCACTTCGCAGTGGACGTCTTTCGCAGAGCGAGATGCATGGTCTTGTTACGCGCATCGACGATCTGATGAATGCCAATATCTACATTGACGACTCTGCCGGCCTTTCCCCAGTAGAGTTTCGTGCAAAATGTCGGCGCATGAAGATCGAGCACAAGATTGACCTTGTGATCGTTGACTATCTCCAGCTCATGCATGCCCCGCGCGCAGAGAGCCGCGAACGAGAGATCTCGATGATCTCGCACGCGCTTAAGGCCGTCGCAAAGGAGCTGCAGGTTCCGGTAATGGCTCTCTCGCAGCTCAATCGTACCCTTGAGTCGCGTGCCGACAAGCGTCCGATGCTCTCTGACCTCCGTGAATCAGGCTCTATCGAGCAGGATGCAGACGTCGTGATGTTCATCCATCGTCCGGAGTACTATAAGATTGCCACCTTCGAAGACGGTCGTTCGACAGAGAACGTTGCAGAGGTTATTGTAGGAAAGCAGCGAAATGGCCCAACCGGCGATGTACGGTTGTTCTACCAGAAAGAGCTGGCCGCGTTCCATGATATGACCTACCACCGCGACGCGTTCGACGTCGCACCAGATGTTGGGCTGATCGGCGATGGCGAACCGGCATTCTAATTCCTTGCCATACGTAGTCTTTCGTCGTAGTTTATCCCTACGTTTATCTTTTTGGGGACCTCTCGATATGCGATTTGTATCCGTTGTATGCGCTCTCGTTGTCAGTGCAGCGAGCGCATTCGGCCAAGACCCAGTGCTCAACCTCGAGGCACCACTGGGTGGCATCACCTATTACACCACGCGTGATACCAGTATACAGGTCCGCTGGAGCGGTGTTGCAGATACTATCCCCATCCAGATAGAATACACCAGCGATGACGGACGCAATTGGGTCGTGATTGCCGATAGTGCGAAGGGGCTGGTATACGATTGGAACATCAAAGGATTGCAGCCATCGACCAATTACCGTGTCCGTGTAGTGCAACTGCGTCCGGCCGGAGCAAACGACAACATCGTTTACAGCGGACACTCAAGTCCGGTCGAAGACGCATTCTGGGCACCCAAGAACGACCGTGTTGTAAGTGTTGCAGGAGAGGCTCACGTTTGGGACTCTCGCACCAATTCCAACACGCCGCT
>JBEBCJ010000024.1:0-6873 GCA_041157865.1 Bacteroidota bacterium | reverse complement strand
ACTGTCACGAATCGTCTTATCGTCGATATCCGTAACGTTCATCACCCAGCGAACTGGGTAGCCCCCTACCTCGCGCACAACTCGCTGCAACACATCGGTAAACACAAATGCCCGCATGTTCCCCATGTGGGCAACATCATACACCGTCGGACCGCACGAATAGATCTTCACGCAGGAGGCGTCAAGGGGCTCAAAAGGTTCAACGGATTTTGTGAGGGTGTTGTAGAAGGAGAGCATGGACGAAATTACAGAATCGTCATTCCCGCGAAAGCGGGAATCCACGCGACCGAACGTCATTCCCGCGAAAGCGGGAATCCATGTGGCATATCGTCATTCCCACGAGGTCCCTCGTCGCTCCCAGCGAAAGCGGGGGGCAGGGGCCATTCAATTACGACGCAAGGTCCCTCGCACCTTCGGTGCTCGGGATGACGCAGCGCGCAGCATTTTTTATGTATGTGTGGGCGCGCCTTCGGCACGCCCGCCTACCCAACAACGCCAAGCGCGTGGCGTCATCCCGAGCTGCGCCAGCAGCGAGGGACCTCGAGCATATTGTGTCTGTATGATGATGGATTCCCGCTTTCGCGGGAATGACGAGCAAGTACCCTTGTACCCCCGCGTACCCTTGTACCCTAGCGTACCCCGTACCCTTGTATCCATCCTGCTCGTACCTGGTTCACCCCATAGTGATACACGATGTCTTTGTACGAAGGTGTGTCGTAGAGCACGATGTCGGCGCGCTTGCCGACTTCGAGGGACCCGCAGAGGTGGGAGATGCCAAGAGCTGCTGCGCCATTGATGGTAGATGCCGTGATCGATTCTTCGATGCTCATGCGCATGTTCATGCATGCAAGCGACATGATCGTGGGCATGCTTTCGCTGTACGACGACCCCGGATTGCAATCGGTTGCAAGAGCGACAATAGCCCCTTCGCTGATCATCATGCGGGCGTCAGGATATGGCAGGCGCAGGGTGTAGGCCGTGCCCGGCAGAAGCGTGCAGACAACGCCGGCATCGCGCAGGATGCGGATCTCGTCGATGGTGCTGTGCTCGAGGTGGTCGGCACTGATGCAGCCGAGCTCTGCCGCCATCTGCGATGCACCGATGAGTGCGATCTCATCGGCATGCACCTTAAGCTTGAGTCCGAGTTCCTTTGCCTTCTTGAGAATCCGCGTTGATTGCTCCACATTGAAAAAGCCAGCATCCGTGAAGACATCACAGAACTCGGCCAGTCCTTCTTGTGCAACCCGCGGCAGCATTTCGTTGATAACGATATCTACGTATGCTTCGGGGTCATGCTTCCACTCAGGGGGCACAGCATGCGCGCCAAGGAAGGTTCGAAAGATATGGGGTACTGGGTACGAAGTACGAGGGGTACGAGGGGCACCTGGGGTGCGGGGATACGGGGAGACATATTCTTGATTGTACCCCTGTACCCTCGTACCCACTTTTAACATCTTCAATTCCGTTTCGGTATCCAACCCATATCCGCTTTTGATTTCGACGGTGGTGGTGCCGTGACGCAGAGCAGATTGGAGAAGGCGCTGGGCGTTGGCTGCGAGTTCGTCTTCAGTGGCCTGGCGGACGGCTTTCATGGTGGTGAGGATGCCACCTCCTTCGGCTGCAATCTCTGCATACGTGGCGCCTGCAACGCGGCGCGCGAACTCGTGTGCGCGCGAGCCTGCGAAGACCATGTGCGTGTGTGAATCCACAAAGCCAGGCATGACGGTCATGCCCGTGCAGTCGATAACAGTGACGTCTGCAAGATCAAGGTGTTTGGCATCTTCGGCCGTGCCTACCCACTCGATCGTCTCACCAAAGAGGATAGCCCCCTGCAAGATCTCTCCTACATCGCGCATGGCTTCGCCCGTGATGTAGGGGGCTCCATTGGCCTTGACAGTTACAAGTGATGCGATGTTGGTAAGGAGTGTCTTCAAGATGCGTTCTCCTGCTCACGTGCATGGTCGGCGCGGGACTGCGCTTTTTCGAGTTGACGTGAGATGATGAGGTCTGCCAGATGGATGGGAACCTCGAGTGGGAACGATGTTGTCATGATCTGGTTAACAGATGCTTCCTTGACATCAATGCGATACAACATGGCCATGAGCTTCTCGGGGTTGCGCGAGAGTAGCTCAGTGATACGATTGATGAGCATGGCGCGCATCTCTTCGAACGAGCCCACGAACTCAAGCTCGTCGCCGGCCAGGTCAAAGGCAGATACGATACGCTGTGAGGCGCTGTGCTGAACAAGGTCAGAGGACATCACTGCGTCCCTGTTCGCGGAGGGCTTTAACGATGTTCTTCACGTCTTGCGCTTTGTGCTTTGGACAGATCATCGTGGCATCGTTGGTAACCACGACAACGAGATTGTCAACGCCGACGGTAGTTACCACGTGATCGCCATCATGTGCATTTACAACAACAGAGTTCTGTGAATCAAGCGTAAGCGTTGAGCCCTGCTTGACATTACCCCGCTCATCATTCGGCTGCATGCGGTCGAGCGAGTCCCACGACCCAACATCATCCCACGGGAACGATGCCGGCACAGTGAAGACATTCGATGCACGCTCCATCACGCCATAGTCGATGGAGATGTCGGGCATTTCGCTAAACGTAAGGCCCAGTGCAACGCCCTTGTTCTCGCGACATGACGTCGTCATAGTATCAATATGCTTTCCTACTTCTGGAAGTACAGAATGCATGGTCTGTACAAGCGCATGCGTGCGCCAGAAGAACATGCCGCTGTTCCATACGTATTCGCCGCTGCGAACGTATTCCAGAGCAACCTCGAAGGCAGGCTTCTCTTTGAACTCGGCAACCTTTGCAACCGTCGACGGACGCGTACGCTCTGTCATGCGGATATAGCCATAGCCCGTCTCCGGACGCGTTGGCGGAATGCCCATCGTCACGAGCGCATCATTGGTCTGCGCATAGGCGAGCGCGATTGCTACGTCCTGACGAAACGCCTGCTCGTCTCCAATGAAGTGGTCCGCCGTCAGCACGGCCATAAGTGCGTCTTGTCTTTCACGGGCTTCGATCACACTGCACGCCAATGCAAGGCAAGGCGCCGTGTTGCGCTTAGCTGGCTCGGCGATCACATTCTCTGCTGGTAGATCCGGCAGGGCGTCAATGATGGGCTGACGTAGGATCTCGCTTGTGATGATCAGGATACGCTCTTTCGGGATAAGGGGCTCGATACGCGCAATCGCCTCTTCGATCATCATCGTATCAGGCGATGTAAGCTTCAAGAGTTGCTTTGGCTTGCGCATGCGAGAGAGGGGCCAAAAGCGCTCGCCGGATCCACCGGCCATGATCACAACGTAGGAGTTCATGTGGTCTTCGCAGAATTCGTAAGAAGTTGTAGTATCTGGACAGCATTCGTTGCCGCCCCTTTCCGAAGGTTGTCAGCAACAACCCACATCAAGAGTCCGCACTCAACAGACGTGTCCTTCCGGATACGTCCAACATAGACAGGATCGGTATCCATGGACGAAGCAGGCATCGGGTACGTGTGCGATGCAGGGTCATCAAGCACGACAATTCCCTCCTGCGCACCGAGCAACGTCCTCGCTTCGTCGGGCTCGCAGGCTCGCTCGGTCTCGAGTGCAACGCTTTCAGCGTGTCCACCAAGCACGGGCACGCGTACGCATGTCACAGCAATCGGCAGTTCTGGAGCATGCAGAATCCTGCGCGTCTCGCGCATCATCTTGGTCTCTTCTTCTGATGATCCGTTGAGCTCGTTGATCGTATGGAACACGGCGTTCATCGCCAGCGTGTGCGGTGATATGCGCGAGGTAGGCTCGCTGCCGGCAAGCTCAGACGTTAGCTGGTCTACCCCCTGCTGTCCGCCACCGCTAGGCGACTGATACGTACTTACAACAATTCGTCTAGCCCCATACATATCGATAAGGGGCTTAAGAGCCACCACAAGCTGTATCGTACTGCAGTTCGGATTGGCGATGATGCCCTTGTGCGTGAACGCATCTTGGGGATTGACTTCCGGCACAACCAACGGCACCTCGGAGTCCATGCGCCAGTAGCTGGAGTTATCGATGGCCACGCAGCCCGCAGCTGCTGCACGAGGGGCATACTCTCTGCTAATGGAGCCCCCTGCACTGAAGAGCGCATAGTTCATGCCTGCAAATGACTCAGGCGTTAGCTCCTGCACGATGACGTCGCGTCCGAATGCTCTTACCGCTGTGCCAGCAGAGCGTGCAGAGGCAAGCAGCCGCAGCTCTCCAATGGGAACATTGCGCTCTTCCAGAACGCGGATCATGGTGCGCCCGACAAGGCCGGTAGCACCTACAATGGCAACATTTATCACGTCCGAAAATACGCCCCATGGTAGTTTTGCACATGAAGCATTTTCTCCTCCTCGTGTTTGCTGTCTGCTCGCTCAGCGCGCAAGACACTGGTGTTGACTATTTCGGATGGGACGGACGATTGGTCTATGAGGCAAACTCGATCAAGAGCGAGGGTCTCAAAGATGTTTCTCGATTCATGTCCGATGCTGCACAATACGTATACGTAGGCGTCCCCTCGGCTCTCTATGCCTACAGCGTGCTTGCAACAGAATTCGATAAGCCAACCATGGACAGACGCTATGCAGCCGAGACAGGTATCCAGGCGCTGACGTCTCTCGGCATTACCTATGGCATTGCTGTTGCTACAAAGATCATCGTAGACCGTGAGCGTCCGTACCAAGCCTACCCTGGTCTCATTGTAAACGGTGAGGGCAAGAACGACAAGTACCTCAGTTCATTTCCGTCCGGACACTCGGCCGGTGCCGCGGTTATCGCAACAACCATGATGCTGCGCTACCCCAAGTGGTATGTGATCGCCCCATCGGTAGGCTACACACTCTGGATGGGATTCTCGCGCATGAATCTCGGCGTGCACTATCTAACCGACGTACTCACCGGCTATGCGGTGGGCGCAGGCGTTGCCTACGGCGTGCACGTGCTCAGTAAAGAGCTCTTCAATATCGCAGAACCACTGCTTCCTGCCGATGGCTCCATTGCTGTTGGCATGGCCGGCACACCAACAACGCCGATCTTCACGATCTCGATGAACTTCTGATGCGCGTAGCCTGCCTGCAGTTTACCCCCGCGTGGAAGGATCTGGATTCCAACACGACCACCATCATCGATGCTCTACGATCGTCAGATGCCGATGTGTTTATCGCTCCCGAACTTGCAACCAGCGGGTACTTCTTTCTCACACGCGAAGAAACGCAGGCTGCAGCAGAACCGATCGATGGTGATCACATGCGCGCAATAGCGCAGGCTGCATGCGATTCGGGCAAGGTAATTGTCTGTGGCTTTGCCGAAGCTCGTGGCAACGAGTGTTACAATGCGGCCCTTATTGCCGGACCCGGCATCAAGCCCCATTCGTATCGTAAGACGCACCTCTTTTACAAAGAACGGATGTGCTTTGACCCCGGCGATACGGGATTCTTCTGCACGCCCCTTCCCCACTTGGACTGTACGATGGGCACCATGATCTGCTACGACTGGCGCTTTCCGGAGTCGGCCAGGGCACTCGCCTTGCAGGGTGCAGACCTAGTTGCATGTCCGTCAAACCTCGTTACCCACCTCTGGCGTATGGCCATGCCGGTGCGGGCCCTCGAGAACAAGGTGTTCCTGGCCGTGGCCAACAGAACGGGTACCGAGGAGAACGCAGGCGAAGTGGTTGTTTTTAATGGACTCAGCGCCATCTATGGCATTAACGGCGAGACGCTCACAGAAACGAGTGCCACTGAGACGTGCGTGATCGTTGCCGATATCGATCCGGCGTCGGCCCGCACAAAGACCTTCAATGCTATCAATGATATCTTCGCGGACAGACGTCCAGAAATGTACCCTCGATGAACTTCTCTTCCGTTAAGCACATACACTTTGTTGGCATCGGCGGCTCCGGCATGAGCGGCATTGCAGAGATACTGCTTTCACAGGGCTTTGTGGTGTCGGGCTCTGACATGCAGGCATCGGAGACCACTTCCTACCTCGCTAAGCAGGGGGCTAAGGTGTTTATAGGTCACGCAAAAGAGAACATCGAAGGCGCAGAGGTCGTTGTCTACTCCTCCGCCGTGCGTCCGCAGGAAAATCCCGAAACAGCAGCTGCACTCGAGCGCAAGGTGCCGATCATTCGCAGGGCAGAGATGCTCAGCGAAGTTTCGCGCCTGAAGTATACGCTAGCTATTGCAGGCACCCATGGCAAGACCACCACGACATCGATGTGCGGTCTTGTGATGATGAAGGCGGGACTGGACCCAACCGTCATTGTCGGTGGACGTCTCAAAGGGCTTGGCGGCACGAACGCACGTCTGGGTAAAGGTAACTGGATCGTGCTCGAAGCTGACGAATACGACCGAAGCTTCCTACAGTTGCTGCCGACAATTGCAGTGATCACGAACATCGAAGCCGACCATCTGGACATTTACTCCGATCTCGACGATATCAAGGGGGCGTTCACGGAGTTCTCCAACAAGGTCCCTTTCTACGGTACTGCATGTGTGTGCCTAGACGATCCGGGTGTGCGCGATGTGATGCCCCTTATCAAGCGCGTCGTGACAACCTATGGCACTACACCGCAATGTGACGTACGCGCCACAGATATTACCTATCAGGAAAAGCATTCAACGTTCACGCTGAACTATCACGGCAAGCCCCTTTGTCAGATAACCCTGAATGTTCCTGGCGAACACAACGTGCTCAACGCTCTGGCAGCATGCGCCGTTGCGCTGCAGTGCGAGGTTGATCCAGACGTGATCGCAGATGCGCTTTCGGAGTTTGGCGGAGTCTACCGTCGGTTCGAGATCAAGGGCGAGAACAACGGAATACTGGTGATTGACGACTATGCGCACCATCCAACAGA
>JBEBCJ010000023.1:0-6521 GCA_041157865.1 Bacteroidota bacterium | reverse complement strand
AAGTACATGACAAACAACGACATCGAATAGCGCGTCTTAGCGATCTTCTTGTCGGTGTTCTTCTTGCGATACTTTGCTGGCACCAACGACAAGTATGCCTGTGCAACATCTGCATTGCAGACAACGCGATCGGCCTCCAGCACATCGCCACTCTTCAGGCGCACGCCATGTACTGTTGGGATGCCTGAATGGTCATCAATCAACATCGTATCTACTTCGCTATTATAGCGAATCTTGCCGCCGATGTCTTGGAACAACTTGACCATTGCCTTGACAAGTGCGCCCGTGCCTCCCATTGCGAACCACACGCCCCATTCCTGTTCGAGTTTGTGGATGAGAGCATAGATGCTCGTTGTCTGGAACGGGTTGCCACCAACAAGCAATGGGTGGAATGAGAACACCTGACGCAGACGGTGGTCCTTGATGTGCGAGTTTACAAAGGCTGCTACGCTACGATCAGAGCGTAGGCGAATCAGATCCGGAAGTACGGTAAGCATATCCGTGATCTTGGAGAACGGCTGATCGATCAGATTGAAACCCGCCTTGAAGATGGCAGCAGTTTTGCCGTAAAAGCGCTCATAACCCTTCACATCATCGGGATTGAATTGGCGGATCTGCTCGATCACCTGTTCGCGCTTGCCGTTGTAGCGAAAAATCGTTCCATCCTGAAAGCGGACATTATAGAATGGATCGATAGGCACGATCTTTACGTAGTCCTCGGTGCGTTTGCCGCAGAGTTCGAACAGATCGTGGATAAGCCATGGAGCGGTGATGATGGTTGGTCCACCATCAAACACAAAACCATCCTGCTCATACACATAGGCCCGTCCGCCGGGTTTATCGCGCTTCTCGACGATCTCTACGTCGTAGCCCTTTGCTTGCAGACGAATAGCGGCAGTTAGGCCGCCAAAACCACTTCCAATGACAACGATCTTCACGTGTTACCTTCCAGGTTGTGCAGTTACCTAGACGGCAAACATACGGCCATGGGATGCAGTTCCATTGTGTGAGGTTCTTGTGCGATCTTTGAACAATGTCAGCACAACGTTTGTATGCCCTGGACCTCGTCCGGTTTATTGCCATGCTTCTCATGGTGCAGGGGCATGTGCTTGATGCGCTTCTGCCGGATTCGCTGACGCATTCAGATACCGTCTTCTGGGCGGTCTGGAATTGGATCAGGGGGCTTACTGCTCCCGTTTTTCTGATCGTTTCGGGCGCGTCACACGTTTTTGCAGCTAAGCGTGGAACAGATGGCTACATTCGGCAAGACATCATTCAGCGCAGAATTCGCATGGCTGTGATGCTTGTTGGCATTGGATACCTGCTGGTGCTTCCTGGCCGGCGTTTGATCGACCTACCCTATGTAACGAACGAGTCTTGGGCGGAGGTCCTGAGTGTAAACATCCTGCAGCTGATCGGTGTCTCGCTGATCGCATTCATGATCATCATGGAACGCACGACTACGATAGCTGCGATGCGCAAACGTGCGTTGGTAACCATCGTCGCAGTTCTTGCGCTGTCGCCGCTTATGCATATGCCATACATGCACGAGGGATTGCCGATGTGGCTGCGCCCGTATCTGACAATGAAGTACGGCTCGCTGTTTCCGCTGTTTCCAATCGCTGCATACCTGTTTGTAGGCGTTGTTGTAGGTACATACCTTGCTGAGATGCAAGAAGAGCAGCGTGGACGTTGGCTAATGCGTATTGGTCTGCGATTTGCCTTGCCAGCCGCGCTGGTACTCTACACGGTGCAGCAGATTCTTATGTCAAGGGGCGTGCATTGGCATTATCTATCGTCAAGCAACAGTGAGTTTCTTGTTGTTGCACGGTCTGCAGTAGCACTTGCTATCATCGCAGTATGTGTTGTTCTGCTGCGATATACGTGGAGTCTTCGCGACGTGTATGTGACGTTCGGGAAGAAGGGCCTCTACATCTATGTGCTGCACATCGTGCTGCTCTTCGGCACACCATGGTGGGATGGCATAGCGCGCGGGCACATCAAGTCGTCTACGATTCCGCAGGCCTTGATCTCCTTGGCTATAGTGCTCTCTGGCACCCTTGCTATCACCTATGGTGTGCATCTGTACGAACATTCCAGGATCACACAACAAATGCGCACGCTGATTCGACGTGTGCTGATAGGTGCTCTGCTTGTGCAGTTGGCAATCGGACTATAACTAGAAGCCCCGTTTCAGTTTTGATCCGAGCTTTGGTGTAAGGACTGCTCGTGCATCATCATTCAGCAGGCCGAGTCCGAGCAGGCTCTGACGGAATGTAAAGGCTTTGTCGAGCGGAAAACTCCTGCCATCCAACACCCAGGCCAAAAAGATGCCGTCGCTGATTCCCGACTCAAGTGTGGCGAAAGCGCGTTCATCTACATCACGGAACCACTCAGAAGAAACCAGCTCTTTGGTGAGCTTTACGCCAAGACGGCGTAGGAAGTTTCGTGTGTGATTGATGCGTTCGAGAAATGCAGGGTTGTCGGTTCGAAGTGCATGTGCCCAAAACTCCAGCAGCAACGGGGCTTGGCCGGCACGGGACTCATAGAACTCAACGGCACTGTCCCGGATGGCATCAACCTTTGCCAATGCATCTTCGGCAGCATCAACGCGCGACTGAATGATCGACTCGAATTCACTCATCCATGCATCATAGACGGCGAGAAAAAGCTGTTCCTTCGTACGAAAGTATTCGTACACGGTGCCCTTGCCAATTCCTGCTGCAGTGGCTATGTCTTGGATCTTCGATGCGTGGTAACCAGTCTGCGAGAAGACGTCTGCTGCGTGCTTAACGATCTCTGCTTGCTTTGCTGGTTTGTCTACGTATGCAGGCATGGACGAACATACAACCTAACGTGCTGACAAAATCTTTTCGACGTTGGCAGCAAATGCGTTGGCCTGGTCTGTAGATCCTTTGCCCCACACGTGTAGGCGCACCAGGCCTTGAGCGTCAACGAATATCACGTTCGGCACGCCTGATTCGAATGCATAATGCGAAAAGACATCTCCGTCCCAGTCCAGCAACACGGGTGTAGAATAGGCATCGCGGAATCGTGACCGCAGATAGCCCTTCAAGAAGCCGGGGGCAAGCGATACATCAGCCAATGCGACAAACTTTACGCGATCCTTCAGCTTTGCTGTTAGTGGTGTTGTCCACGTCGGTGTATAGTCGCTTCCCTTCCAGTCGCTCAGGACAAGAATCGTTGCCTTTCCTTTCCAATGCTGATTCCACGACCAGTCGCGTTCAAACTGGTCTGCGAGCTGAAACTCAATGGCTCGTTTGCCCACAGCTGTGTTATCTGCTGAAGACATTGAGCAGACCACCGTTAGCAGTCCAATCAGGATGCAGAGAATATTCTTCATGCTTTGGAGAACAATCACATCTTGATCTTAGTTGCATCCTTGAGGAATGCATCAAGGCCGGCATCTGTGAGCGGATGCTTGATCGACTGCATGATCACCTTGTATGGAACTGTCGCAATGTGTGCCCCAGCCTTGGCACACTCGAGCAGATGGATAGGGGTGCGAATCGAGGCGGCAATGATCATTGCGTCCAGACCTTGTGCATCCCATATTTCGCAGGTATCCTGCAGGGCAATCAGGCTGTCGGTTCCGATATCATCAAGGCGTCCCATGAACAAACTAACATAAGTGGCGCCGGCATTGGCGGCGATCAGTGCCTGATTGGCCGTAAAGAGCAGCGTTACGTTTGTTGGGATGTTTTGATCCGAGAGCCTGCGCACTGCCGTAAGACCGGCAGGGATGAACGGTATCTTAATCGTTGCTTCCGGGAACCAAGACAGAATCTCGTCGGCCTCGCGCAACATGCCGTCTGTATCTGTGCTGATAACCTCCACACTGGTATGGCCGCCTACCGTTGCATGGATGCTCTTAATCAGTTCACGGATGTCTGTGGACGGGTCTTCCTTGGCCAACAGCGAAGGGTTCGTCGTAACACCACTGATAAAGCCCATGGCAGCAGCATGTTGGATCTCTTTGATGTTTGCGCTGTCGACGTAGATCTGCATTGTAATGACTCCTTTAGTGATCGTGGTGCAAAGATACTCTAGTCCATGCCGATCAGCTTGATGGCGGGCAGTTCTGAGAGCACCTGGTGATAGAACAATGTGTGAAGCGCTGCTGTAAGCCCCTCTTCTATGTCGCTGGACCAACGATATAAGATCTTGCCCTCTCGTGGCATGTGGTCTGCATTGATCGCGACAATCTCGCTCACGTTGGTGTGAAGCAGGTTCGGATCTGAACATTCGGCAATGAACGTCTCTACGTCGCTGGCTTCACTGTCAACCCGTACAACCCAAAGTGCGAGCGGCAGTGGAGATTCGACTATATCAAACCACTCCTCGCTAACGTCCATGGTAGGGGGCTGGCCGGCCGCAACCGGACCTATAACGCAGTCTGCCTGATCTTGAGCAGAAATGAGTTCGAGAGCTACATCAAACTTTTCGGCCATGATCAATCGTCCGATGATCGTCGAAAACGCTGTTGGCTCTGGAGAATAGACGTGGTTCAGCCCCTTGCTGTCGGGAGGGAAGGCAATCCCAAAACAATTTGTGTAGTCTTCAAGTGCAACGCAGGGTCCGGGTATGATGCGATAGTCTACAACACCAACACCCTTTCCGTAGCCATATGGCGATGTAAGTGCCAAGTCTGCGCGGTTTGCCTTAAGTAGGTCTCCGCACTCATCAAGAGATGCTCGAACAATCTGCCAGCCCCTTGCCTGACATGCCTGTTCGACGTGTTTTACTACAGGGGCCGCCAGATCGAGTGTAGGTACAGCTACGGTGATCATACAAGTTTTCGGTATCGGTCAACAATAGATGAAAGAAGTATTCCTGCTGCCACCGCAACATTAAGCGAATGTTTGGTGCCGTACATGGGAATTTCAAGCGAGCCTTCGCACTGTTCGAGAACGTCGTTGGGAACACCTGTAAGTTCATTGCCGAGTATCAGCGCGAGAGGAAAATTCTCGACACCAAGCGATTCGGTACCAACAGAGTCTGTTGTGATCTCGGCGGCCCAGAGCTGATATCCTTCGCTGCGCAGGTGCTCGATAGCTTCTGCCACGGTGGCAAACCAGACGAAGGGAACAACGGCGTCTGCGCCTAAGGCTGTTTTGGCTATTTCCGGGCGAGGCGGTGCGGGCGTATACCCGCACAGTACAACTTTTGCGACTGCAAATGCATCGCTTGTGCGAAAGAGCGACCCCACATTGTAGAGGCTGCGAACGTCGTGCACAACCAGGGCAATGGGATGGCGCGGGATGTCCGCTGCCTCTTCGACAGAGGCGCGCACGGCAACGAGTTCTTCATAGGTGAGTTTGCGCACGGTGCGAATATCGTACTTTGGTAGACGATGAACAGAAGGCAATTACTGATTTCCATAGCAAGTGCGGTCGCTCTGCGTCCGCTTGCATCGTTTGCACAAGTAATCGAACCCTCGTTTTCGTTCATCGTCATAGGAGACTGGGGCACAGGTGGCGCACTGCAGAAACGTGTAGCCAAGGCTATGAAGTCTGTTGCTGCCTCTGTAGGAGCACGATTTGTACTCAGTACGGGCGATAATATCTATCCAAGTGGCGTAGCATCAGCTTCAGACCCTCAGTGGAAGACAAAGTATGAGTCTATTTATCAAGGGCTTAATCTACCCTGGTGGTCTGTTCTTGGTAATCACGACCACAGGGGAGACGTAGACGCGCAGATAGCCTATTCAGGTTATAACAAGCTCTGGAACATGCCTGGTCGAACCTGGTCCAAGCAGTTTGATGTTTCTGCTGTAACCAAATTGACGTTGGTGGCTCTTGATACAACCCCAATCATGCAAAAGTCTGATGGCTGGCAGGACCAGCTTGTATGGTTGGAGCGTACGTTGTCCACGGCGCAGGGTATGCGTGTTGTGGTCGGACATCATCCAATTCGCAGTTATGGACATTACAAAGATCAGGCCCACTTGTTGAAGCATGTTAAGCCCATTCTCGATAGGCACAATGTGAACCTCTATTGTTGCGGACACGACCACGATATGCAGGTCATACGCAATCCGGAGGACAGGTTTACGTGTCTGGTTTCTGGCGGCGGCGGCGGAAGCAGAGAAACTTCGAAGGGTACACACAGCGTTCTTGCACATGCAGGGGGCGGGTTTGCACTTGCCACTGTCAGTAAGAATGGTCTTGCGGTTACTGTCTACGACGCCGATGGTAGTGAGAAGGGTAGAGTTGATCTATGATGCAGCAGATTACAGTTTGGATTTCATGTGTGGTCCTGATCGCATCAGCAATGCAGATCACGGCACAAGAGTTTCCCGATAGCAAAGGACGCGACTTCTGGTTGAGCTTTATGCCGAATTGGCATAACAATGAAAATGAAATAGCATCAGACCCCCTGCTCCAAAGAGAACACCAGTTGTATGTGTTCATAGGCGCTGAGCGCCCAACGCGGGGGCGTGTATCATGGCGCAGAAATGATGGCTCGGTGGTAGTCGACACCTTTTTGATCACCGATGT
>JBEBCJ010000022.1:0-6980 GCA_041157865.1 Bacteroidota bacterium | reverse complement strand
TCCTCTGAGGCATGAAATTGCATTTGTATACGTCAAAGCGCCTATGAACGGACAACAACAACAGCCGCAGCGCCCTAAGCGCGATCCAGAAGACAACAATGATATGTCGGTTTCGCGCGTCCTGCGCAATGTGCTCGTGTGGGTGGGGATCCTTGTTTCCCTGGTCATGGTGGGCATTTTGATGCAGAAGGGTGAACGGGTTGTCCAGGAGCTAACCTACAGCGAGTACAAGCTGGCAATCGAGACAGGAAAAGTTTCTAGGGCCACTATCTACAAGACCCAATTGAACGACTTCGAGTTTCGTGGCGAGCTCAAGGGTCCGTTTGTTGTTTACCGATCGCATGTTCCTGAAGGCAAGCTTACCCTGAACAAGGGAGACTTCTTTGAGACGAAACTCGGTGTTGTAGACAGCCAAACAGAACAGTATTGGGTGAGCAATGGTATTACATGGAAGTACGAGAGCGGAGACACTCCATGGTGGATGTCCATCGTACAGTTCCTGCCGTGGGTGTTGTTGTTTGTTGCCTTCATTTTCGTGACGCGCCGGATGCAGTCTGGCGGAACTGGTGGTAAGAACATCTTCTCATTCGGAAAGAGCAGGGCTCGTTTGCTCAACGATGCAAACGGACGTGTAACGTTCACAGACGTTGCTGGTGCTGAAGAGGCTAAGGAAGAACTCAAGGAAATCGTTGAGTTCCTCCGCGATCCAGGCCGCTTTACCCGACTGGGCGGAAAGATCCCACGTGGAGTGCTGCTGCTTGGTCCTCCAGGCACAGGAAAGACACTGCTGGCGCGGGCCGTTGCCGGCGAGGCCGGAGTACCGTTCTTTACAATCTCAGGTGCGGATTTCGTTGAGATGTTCGTTGGAGTTGGCGCCAGCCGTGTGCGCGACCTTTTCGAGCAGGCAAAGAAGCAGTCGCCCTGCATCGTATTTATCGACGAGATCGATGCTGTAGGACGCCATCGAGGTGCAGGTCTAGGGGGCGGGCATGACGAGCGCGAACAGACGCTGAATCAGCTTCTCGTTGAGATGGATGGTTTTGAGCAGAACTCAGGCATTATCATCATAGCTGCAACGAACCGTGCAGATGTATTGGATCCAGCGTTGCTGCGTCCAGGACGTTTCGACCGTCAGGTCGTTGTGGACCGCCCCGATGTGCATGGTCGCCTTGGCATCCTCAAGGTTCATACCCGCAAGGTGCCAATGTCGAAGGATGTCGATCTCGAAGTCATCGCCCGCGGAACACCCGGTATGAGTGGCGCCGATCTTGCCAATCTGGTTAACGAAGCCGCTCTGTTGGCGGCTCGACGCAATAGCCAAGATGTGGCGATGTATGACTTCGAGAACGCCAAGGACAAGGTTCTGATGGGCGTCGAGCGCAAGAGTATGGTCATGAGCGACCGCGAAAAAGAGACCACATCATATCACGAGATCGGTCATGCTCTTGCAGGTAAGCTCCTGCCTCACGGCGATGAAGTACACAAGGTTACGATCATTCCACGCGGACGTGCCCTTGGTGTTACATCGTATCTGCCTAACGAAGAGATGCATACGATGAGCGCCGATCAACTCTCAACGCGCTTGGTAACATTGCTAGCCGGCCGTGCCGCAGAGCGTGTTGTATTCAACCAGCTCAATACAGGTGCTTCAAATGATCTCGAGCGCGCAACGATGATCGCTAAGAAGATGGTTTGCGAATTCGGCATGAGCGACGTGATAGGACCAGTACGCTATGCAAATCATCAGGAAGAAGTGTTTCTCGGACGTGAGATATCTCAGCCTCGTGATCACTCGGAGGAGACGGCACGCTCTATTGATGCCGAAGTGCGTCGCATCATCATAGATGCCGAGCGAAAGGCTGAAGAGTTGATGCGTGGCAATATCGAGCTCCTACACCGGTGCTCGAAGGCCCTCATGGAGCGCGAAACGCTCGATAGCGGAGAGCTTGACGTTCTTATCCAGGGCGGGGAGCTGCGTCCAATCATCAAGGATGTTGAGTCGTTCAGAGAAAAGCTGCGCAGCAGCTCTGCAACGCAAGCCCCTTCTGAAGAATCTGATGCGGGACCCGACGAGGGTAACCTTGCGCTAAGCCCATCCTGATTGGCGACACACTTAGATCTTCATTTTCTGGAAGAGGGCCTCGGGAATGGCTCTCATCATTGCCATGATGACACGCCAGATGCCAGGCGTGTATAGTACGTGTTTGCGTTGTTCGATGGCCTTTACAATGTCTTTTGCTACGGTATCCACGCTTGCCATCAGCGGCAGTGTGCGTCCGGCCGTCATTGGTGTGTCTACAGGGCCCGGCTTGACCGTTAGTACGTTGATGCCAAGGGGCAGGTAACGCCCGCGCATTCCAGAGAGGAACTCTGTAACGGCAGACTTCGCAGCACCATAGGCATAGATTGCGCGGCGTCCGCGCTCGCCAGCCACCGATGAGAGTCCGACCAACGAACCACTACCCTGTTTCTCAAGTGCACATCCGAAGCGATGTGCGAGTGAGATCATACTTGTGGCGTTGACTTCAAAAATATCCAGAGTTGCCTCGGCGTCGTGATCGATCTCTGTCTGATCCTTCAGCAGACCGTGGGCGAGAATCACAATATCTACCCTGCCGAGATCTGCCATGGCGTAACGGACGATTTCGTCGTGACGTGTGACATCTTTCAGGTCGGCAAGCAATGTTGATACGTGCGATGCACCTCTTGAGCGCAGATCGCTGGCTACCACTTCAAGGTTCTGCGCATTGCGCGCCACGAGAGCAAATCTGGAGTTGCTTGTTGCATACAGCTTAGCAACGCCATGGGCAATTGCTGATGTAGCCCCAATGATTGCGATAGACTTTGACTGCATGGTTGGCCTGAGAGATTAGGTTGAATGAATGCGGCGCCAAAACGAACTGGAGCAGCGCGGATCGATAAACTTGACAAAATCATTGTAATTCTGATACATGCTGATGAAGCGGTCGCCGCGTATGCGCGCATCCTTGGCAGCATAGACACGTCCACCAACAGATGCAACGATCTCATCGCACCGATCAAGTGCGTTGAACAGCCTACGTCCTGAGTTTGGCATATCAAGTGTTAGCGTAAGACCTGGTTGCGGGAACGACATTAACCCCGGAGATTCGTGATTGCCGAATTTCTTGACCACAGCAAGAAATGATGCAACGGAGCCCCGTTGCAGCTCGCGAATAATGGACTTCATTGTTGCGACGCCATCGTGCATTGGAACCACGCATTGATACTGCAGCATTCCGCGTTTGCCATAGAGTCTGTTCCAATTCCCTATCGCATCAAGCGGATAGAAGAATGGTTCAATATCAACCATACGTTGATGTTCCCTGCCGATCTGCTTGTTATACCAGACAGTGTTGAAGACGCGTATCGTTGGATTGCTTAGAAGCCACTGTGGTCCGTCGACCGGGATCGAAAGCAGTGGCTTCGGATGGGGCTTCTGCAACGTGCCATCGGGCGTCGTTGCGAACCTGCCTCGCAACAGAATACCCTTGCCCAGCGAGTCGCCCGAGGCCATTACATCAACCCAGCTTACCGTATAATCCCAATCAGTATCCGCGGCCTCCGTCAGCTCTACAACTTCCTGCAGTGAGCGCGCTTTGATGCTTTGCTCTTCAATCATCCGGGAGACGATAGGCGTAAGCTGCAGCTCTACCCAGGTGATGATACCGGTGAGCCCCATGCCACCAATGGTAGCGCGAAAGAGCTCGCTGTTCTGCGTCAGAGAACATACATGTCTTGTACCATCCGATCGAAGCAATTCAAAAGCGCGGACGTGACGTCCGAACGTGCCAACCTTGTGGTGGTTCTTTCCATGAACATCGTTTGCAACGGCACCGCCAAGCGTCACGAATTTGGTACCGGGTGTAACAGGTGTGAACCATCCTGCAGGCACCGTGACAGAAAGCATCTCGGCTATTGAAAGTCCGGATTCTGCCCGCAGAACACCCGTTGTTCTGTCAAACAACAGGATATGCGCATATCGATGCATCCGAATCAGCGATGCGCCATCATTCAGGCACACATCACCATATGATCTGCCAAGTCCGTACGGTAAGATCGTGTCCCTGCGCTGTAAATCATCAATAAGTTGAGAATTCCATTCAGGACAGGCAGATGAAACGTGAACGGCCTTGGGATATCTTCCCCATGATGTGATCGACGAATCCATGCGCGTACTTAGGTTGAGGCCACGGCGATAACTACAATCATTGCGCCAACGATCCACGAACGTGCATCACGAGCTGCGAACACGATTGGATCATCATGCATGCCGCCGCGGTGAGCGGTAAGCCACAAATGGCTTATCCAGTATACAAGACAAGGTGCGATCAGCCACATTCTATCTGGATGTGCGTACAGAGCCTGCACCTGAGTACCGTTCACATACAATGTAAAGATCAGGACAGCAACAAATCCGAGTGCCGTTCCAGCCATCATTACAAAACTCGAATCACCTACGTGATAGCCCCTTCCAGAGACGATGTGGCCATCCCTTTCGATGGTATCGCGCAGCTCGGTATATCGCTTCAGAAACGCAAGGCTCATAAAGAGAAACAATGTAAAGCCGAGCAACCATGGAGACACATCAACAGCAGCTGCTGCGCCTCCTGCAGCGATGCGCAGAGAATACATACCTGCAAGTGCGATCACATCGACAAGCACTAAACGCTTGAGAACAAAGGAGTACAATGTTGTTGCTACTGCATACACCCCAAGCCATGCAACAAAGGCAATAGGCAAGTACAATGCACACAGTGTAACAACCCCACTCGTCAAGACTCCGACCAAAGCCCATGCCTGAGCGATGGAGATTGCACCGGAGGCTATTGGACGATACCGTTTACGTGGATGTGCTCGGTCGTGTTCAACATCAGCCAGGTCGTTGAGCACGTAGACACTTGATGCAAGAAAGCTCATGGCAACAAATCCGAGTATGCAATGCATGATTGCATGTGTATCGTGCGTCTTATGTGCGAGCAACAGTGGCACGACGATCAAAAGGTTTTTGACCCATTGATAGGCGCGTATCTGCTTGATCACCGTACTGATGAACGATGGACTAGGCTGCATGGTCTGCAAGATAGAGATTTAGTTCCTCTGTGAAGATCCCATCGCGCTGCTCGAGCTGCTCGATATAGGCAATGTCGTCTTCCAATAATACCCGCGTCACAGCATAGCGTTCAAAGAGCTCACAGCATCTACGCATATCATGAAGATGATTATGGAACCTCATTTCTGCATAGTCTCGGGCTGTCCAGTTCGTGATCAGAAACTGCCAGTCAGACGACTGCAACAGGAGAAGCTCGCAGAAAATAGAACGACCAATTCGTCTCATGGTATCGTCCCAAATGCGCATTGGGTGCTTTTCGAGAAGAAGTGTAAGCCTGCGCTCAAGAGAATACTCGGCTTCCCACGTCCACTTTGTATCATTATTCATCCAAACGCTGTCGTTGCCATCCTTTCCCCACGATGATTCGGGGAGTGCTATCTCACACATAGGCTGTGCATGATCGATCTGCTCGGACGCAGTACGAGTTGCCAAGACAGTTGATGCATGAATACCGCGCAGCACATGCTCCATGAACATCGGCCCTTCGAACCACCAATGACCAAACAATTCTGTGTCAAACGGCAGACAGATCGTAGGCTCGTGTCCGGTCTTCGCAAGACGCGCAGTTACTGTTGCCTCGAGAATATCCACGAAGTGCCGCGCATGCGATGCCGTTCGTGATTGCGCCCACGCAGGCACGTAGACCTGTTTGTACTGCATATCTGCCGTGGAGTCTGTTACACGCCAGTATCGCAATGCCGAGCTGTGATACTTCTTGTGAAAGTCTAGATAGTCAGGATCTCCGGGATAACCAGTTTGACCGCTCCATACCTGCAGTGCAATGTTCATGTGACGCGTTAGCACGCTTACACGATCGTGATGAGCATGACCACTGACGTTATAAACGTTGTATGGTGAGCGCACATCAAGTTCCTTACGCACCTCTCCGTACGTTTCATGATATGGCGTGCGGTATCCATCTGGACCGCGTACACCGATAGGTTGTGAGTCCCGCAATGCCCCTTCATCCGTCACGAAGTAGTGCAGACCATATCTCTGTAAGATCTGCTCAATGCCCTGCCTGTTGCGTTCACGCGAGTATGCGTAGACTGGTAAATATGTACGCCACGGATATGCTGGACGATACGCGCACTCAGGTAGCCAGATCCCGCGAGGGGGCTTACCAAAATACTTTCGATACGAACGTACCGCGAGATCAACTTGCAGTTCAATCGATGAGTCTTCTGCAAGCAATGGAAAGAAACCATGCGTCGCACCACACGTCATGATCTCGATAGCCCCTTGCTCTTGCAAATCGTGCAACGCAGGCAAAATCTGACAACCAAATTCGTTGGTAAATGCCTCAAGAACATCTTCGTACCATGCTATCCAAAATTCAGCCTGATCAATGATCAGCTGTTCGGCGTTGTCAGCTTCGAACTGATCTCTATCAGCTGTCGCAAGTGCGATGTGGTTTTTGCAGTAGTCGGTGAACAGCGGTCCAAAGTCTCGATGTGCAAGTTGCTCGCAAAGAACTGGTGAGATATCAAACGTGATACCAGGACGAATTCCCTCGGCCTGCAAACGTCGACACATGCGAAGCAGCGGTATATAGCACTCAGCAACGGCCTCGCAAAGCCAGTCGCTTCCATGGGGCCAGTGTCCGTGGTGGAGCACATACGGCAAGTGCGTGTGAAGAACGAAAGTAATCATACCCAATTACGCAAACTATCACCCGAAACAACAAACGCCACGGTGAAATGCCGTGGCGTTGATGATGAGGGTGGGTGGGCGATCGACGGGGCTCGAACCCGCGACAACCAGAGTCACAATCTGGGGCTCTACCAACTGAGCTACGACCGCCGTGAACTCCAAATATACGGAGTTATTGCAGAACCGATATTTGCGC
>JBEBCJ010000021.1:0-13562 GCA_041157865.1 Bacteroidota bacterium | reverse complement strand
TGTGAATTGGCAGGGGGCACGATAGGATCTCGCGCAGAAGTCGGCGTTCCGCCAGTAACCGCAGAATCAATTCACGTTAGCTACGCACGAGTTCGCTCGCTGCTCGGCATTGCAATCGATGACGCGCGCATCGACCTCATGCTCCGATCGCTTGGGTTTGACGTGCAGAACGTTAGCGGCGACGAATCCATGCGCGCTGTCACGCCCCCTTCATGGCGGGCCGACGTGCGTATCGAGGCAGACATTGCAGAAGAAGTAATGCGGATGTATGGTATTGACAACATCCCATCGTCACAACGCGCCATGATGTCTATCGCTGGCGCCCAATTGCCGGAGCACCTCAAGGCAGGTGGAGGGCATGGCGTTGGGCAACGCGAGCGCATACGCACGCGTCTTGCAGCACGTGGATATGTAGACTGCGTAACGAACGTGCTGGGATCGCCTGATGACGCGCTTGATGCATCAGTTGCGGTACGACTTAAGAATGCACTCGGACAAGAGTTCTCGATGATGCGCTCATCGCTTGTGCCATCGCTGTTGAAGGTTGGCTCGCACAACATGCGTCACGGGGCGGAATCAGTCAGGCTGATGGAGTTTGGCTCTGTTTTCACTGCCGACAACAAACAGGAGTTCGGTATCAAGCAGCAGGAGCTTCTTGGTCTGTTGGTAAGCGGAAAGACAGATCTTCACTGGACTGGCAAGTCTCGCACGATCGACCTGTACGACCTACTGGGCGACCTGCAGACTGTCTCCGCTGGGATCACCACTAAGCCTTGTGCGGACCCGCCATTGCCGTTCAGCATCAATGCTGTTAGTGTGTTCGTGGGAATACAGTGCATTGGTATCGCTGGAGAACTCTTACCAGAGTATTGCGGGTCGCATAACGTGGAGCTCCCTACCTATGCAGCACTGTTAAACGTGCGTGAGATCCCGCAGACTGTAGCCGGTTATCGTCCCTTCAGTGCTTTCCCTGCAACCGAGCGCGACCTTGCGCTTGTGCTCCCTGCAGACGTTGCAGCGGGCCAGGTGCTGGAGATCGTGCAGGAATGTGGCGCTGGCATCGTGGAAGAATCCACGGTGTTTGACGTATTCACCGGAGGAGCGCTCGAACGTGGTCAAAAGAGTCTTGGGGTTAGGCTGCGTTTCCGATCTGCGGAACGCACCTTGCTTGATGCAGATGTTGATGCAGTAATTCAGTCAATTCTTACAACATCAGCCAACCGCGTGAATGCACACGTGCGAGGATTGCATGTTGAACAATCGAATACAGGAAAGATGCCATCATGAGTATACAACTCAATCCGGATGCACATGAGCAGCAGCATATCGACATGGGGCATGGGCAGCAAGCGCAGAGTACCGCGCCAAATGTTGCAGCCTCATTAGCAAAGTTCTGGGAAACAGTGCGCACAAGTGCTGAGTTGATCGTGACGCTTCGACAGGAAGTTGTGCAGCTTCGAGCGCAAAACGCATCGCTTGAGGCTGAATTGCTCAGTGCACTCGAGTCTACAGGTGCGCAGGCTGACGACTCGGCCGTGGCAGAGCTTACAGATACTGTGGCTCGTCTGGAGTCGGATCTTGCACAGGCGCGCGTAGAACTTTGTGAATATGAACTTCAGGCAAGTGCCAAGGATGCAGAGCTGCAGAAGGTCAACGATCAGCTAGGTATCATGCAGCAGCGATGTGAAGAGCTGGCCGGGCTCGTTAGTGAGATTCGTGCCGAGAATCAGCAGCTGCAGAGTACCACGCAAGGCAGTGTTGCCGAACTACAGGCCATTAATGAGGCTCTCGAACACAGGTTAACAGCAGCAACGTTAGACGCTGCAGAGGTGCGCTCGACCATGGAACGCATGAAGACCGAGAAAACGCAGCTCAATGACGACTATCATCTGCTTGCTGACCGCTACCAGGGAATTGAGCAGCAAGTAGCAAACCTACAGGCCGCACTTGCTGCTGCTGAGCAGGAGCTCACCAAGGCAAGCAGCAACGAACAGCCGGCGAGCGTCCACGAAGACGCTCTGGAGTTGGAAGCGCTTCGCAATCGACTTTCTGACCTCGAGCTCATGGCCAAGGGTGCCGTAGAATCGGACTTGGTTGTTCAGAAACTGCAAGAGGATATCGAAGATCTGCAGCAACAGCTTACCAAGGCGATGGGAATTGTGGAACTCTACCGTGCAGCGGGACTGCGTCACGTGGAGGACCCCGACCTGCGCAACCAAATCAGTCTGTTCCAGACTATGCCCGCCTCGGAGGCATCCATCGAACTGCTCAGCCAGCAGGATCGTACCAAGGGGCTCTCCCACGAAGAGATGCATGCATTGGCTGAAAAACTCGACAATCTTGCGAGCCGGGTCGCACATTTGCTCGGGATTTCCTAACTTGTCGTCAACGACAACGAACTTTTTGACAGCTATATCATGTCGAAAGCGATACGAGTACAAATAGGTGGTAAAGAGCTTACTCTTCGTGGGGAAAACGAAGAGAAGATCAAACAGTCAGTACGTGAAGTCAACATTCAAGTTCAACATTTGCAGCAAACTCTGCGGGAGCAGTCTACGCCAACCTTAACCGTTCTAGCGGCGTTAAATATTGCCGAGAAATACCTCGACGAAAAGGAACAGCACATGCAGGACGCAAGGTCTATGACTGACGAACTCGATAAAATGACTCAGTATTTGGAGCGCGCTGCGCACCAGCCCCTTTCGTAACTCCTCCTTTCAACGTGATGCGCTGATAAACTGTGTAGCCGCACTTCGCTGCTGTTGTCGCACGCTTGAAAAAGAACCATACAAGTTTTTCATTCCAGGGAATTAGGCTCTGACTATCAATGACAGGCCTCGCTTGCCGCAAGGCAAGAACGGAACTTCCGTTCAGTGGAAGCCAGCGATAGTAAGGATGATACCCACCGTGCGGTCCCTCTGGTTCTTTTACCAATCGAAAACACAACTGGACTATTTGGTCCAGGGTAGTGAGGTGCGGCTCCTTTTTTTATCGTCTAACCGCTGCAGCACGGCGTGGACGTACTAAGGCACCGTGAGGGTGCAAGGAGGTTATAGGTATGGATCAACCCATGATCATGGGTCTGAGTGTGGGACTGGCAGTAGCCGTAGTGGGCTTTTTGGTCAGTTATTTTGCCGGTAAGAAAGTGGCCGCTGCAGAGCGGACGAAGGCAGAGGCTGAGGCAAAATCAATATTGGCAGAGGCAGAAAAGAAGGCCGATGCCGTAAAACGCACAAAGATTGACGAAGCGGACGACAAGTTCCGCGAAATGAAACGGAAGTTTGAGTCGGAGCGCGACTCAAAGGACGCTAAACTCCGCAACCTTGAAAAGGAGCTTCGCAAGCGTGAAGAAGGTATCGAGCAGAAGCTGGACGAACTCTCAAAGAAAGAGAAGAAGCTGGCCACTCTTGAATCTGACGTAACACGCAAGTCTTCCCAGATAGACAGTAAGGTTAAGCAGATCGATGTTCTTCTCGAAGAGCAGAACGTACGCCTTGAGCGCATTACGGGCATGAGTAAAGAGGACGCGAAGAAGTTCCTCATCGACAACATGGTCAACGATGCCAAGGCAGATGCAGCGCAGCTTGTCAAGGACGTACGCGACGAAGCAAAGGTCAACGCCCGCAAGGAAGCACAACGCATCGTGCTGATGGCGATACAGCGCACAGCATCAGATCACTGCGTCGAATCAACGGTCTCGGTAGTGAACCTGCAGTCAGAAGAAATGAAGGGGCGCATCATCGGTCGTGAAGGTCGCAACATTCGCGCCTTTGAGGCAGCGACTGGTATTGACCTTATCATCGATGATACACCGGAAGCGGTCGTTATTTCAGGCTTCGATCCGTTCCGCCGCGAAGTAGCGCGCGTATCACTTGAGCGTCTTATGGGTGATGGACGTATACACCCGGCGCGTATCGAAGAGGTTGTTGAAAAGGTCCGTAAGGAACTCGAAGAAGAAATGGTTCGCGTTGGTGAGAATGCCCTGATGGAACTGGGCATTCACAACATCCATCCAGAGATGGTTCGCTATATCGGCCGCATGAAGTATCGCTCATCATACGGTCAGAACTTGCTCGCTCACTCGATCGAGGTTGGCTTCCTGACAGGTATCATGGCAAATGAACTTGGCCTTGATGTGAATCTTGCCAAGCGTGCTGGTCTCTTGCACGACATCGGTAAGGTTATCGATCGCGAACTCGAAGGGCCGCACGCACTGCTTGGTATGGACCTTGTGAAGAAGTACAAGGAACATCCATTAGTCGTAAATGCCGTTGGTGCTCACCACGACGATATTGAAATGGAATCTCCGATTGCCGTGCTCGTGCAGTCAGCCGACTCCATCAGCGGTGCGCGCCCAGGTGCACGTCGTGAGTCACTCGAGAACTATATCAAGCGCCTACAGCAACTTGAAGAGATTGCAACGTCGTTTGATGGTGTAACAAAGACCTTTGCTATCCAAGCCGGACGTGAAGTTCGAGTTATCATCGAGCCAGATCGCATCGACGACTTGCGTGCAGACCAACTAGCGAACGACATTGCCGGTCGCATCGAATCTGAAATGGAGTATCCAGGGCAGATCAAGGTCACCGTTGTCCGCGAGCGTAGATCGACAGCTATCGCGAAATAACTATGGGCGCGATATCGCGCCCGTCATTCAATCGCATTGAGTATTTCGGCCCAGTATGCCCCTTCTGTCAGGGCTACTGGGTCGATTCGTTCTATGGCTCTCTCGAGTTTCGAAACGGCAGCATCGAGATCCTCCTCGCCGGCTGCTTCGAAAGCACGCCATGCTTCGAGGCACAATAGGAAGTGGCCTATGCTGGAGTTTACGAATTGCTGCGCGTAATATCCCCACTCGCGATCCAGAAGCACTATAGCACAGTCTGCGCGTTCATCGATGCACAGAGCATCCTCGTCTTCTGTTGTGGCGATCCTCCAGAATGTCGAGAAGAAGTCAGCTGATGCGGCTGCATCTTCTGCATCTTCAGACAATTCAAGATCGTTCACAAACTTTACGGGCGGGTTGTTGAATGTGAGCTCTGGTTCTGAATGTTCTGGCAACCCTGCCTTTGTGAGCATGTCCAGAGTTGTCTTTGGTGCCAACATGTCTGCCAGGGCATCGGCACTGCATGGAGCAAGGGGCTGGCCGGCCCACGAGCGAGCAACGACCTGTGCTGCTGGTAGTGGTGGCGTAGCAATGTCGGAGGCGATAGCTCTGAGAAATAGGGCAGACGACAGAGTCATGTGTGCCAAGTACACGGTGTCGATGAGGTCGGTGTTTTCTTCATCCTGCTCAAGCTTTTCGGCAGCTTCTTCTCGAATGGTTACCAGCAGGTCTATCTGCTCGTCGTCCAGTTGTGCGAGCCGTTCGGGATCCTCAAGGATCTCGGGCAGGCCAAGGTCTAATAGTCGTGAATCCATGATGCGATGTTCCTTCGTTAGTAGATGACGAGAATGACTACGCCGACAACACTGATTACCGCGCCGACCACAGATCGCATGCGAAGGGGCTCCTTGTAGAACACGCGTGCTATGATCATGACAACAAATGGTACCAATGAAAAAATGGTCTGGGCAATTGCGGCTGGTAGTTTTTGTGCCGCCAACAGAGAGAGCGTTACGCCGATAACAGGTCCGGATAATGCGCCCAGCAGCATGGCGTTGCGGGACGTCGATTCGCTAAATGCCTCCCGCAGCGCGCGGTGTGGAGTTCGCCGAAGCACATCCAGCGCATAGGTCGCGAAAAATCCCACGCACATTCTAAGAAACGTTGCATGGAACGGAGCCACGAGCACCTGTCCTGATTCCGACATCATCCCTTTCTTTGCAAGCACCAGTCCAACCCCTTGGCAAACGGCACCGCCGATGCCCAGTACTGCGCCCAAAATGAACGAGCCATATCCTTCGTTGGCAACATCGTTTTGCTCTTGTTGAGAATACGTCGCAACGATCACGCCGAGGAGTGTAACAGTGATACCTGCCACATCGATCAGTGAGATGTGTTCGTTGAGCAGCAAGAAAGCTGCCGCAGCTGCAGCGGCTGGGGAAAGAGTACCGATCACGCTCTGACGTCGGGCTCCAAGGATACGCAGCGATGTAAAGCCAAACAGATCGCCGATCGTCAGGCCAACGATACCGCTTAGTCCAAGGTAAAGCCATGACTGCCAGGATGTCTGCTCAATGAGCTGCCAGGGTAGCACGCCCGCTGTTGCGCATGCCAGCAGCAGTGTTGCACCCACGGCCAACATCAAGCGGGCACGGTTAAGAAGTCCCGGATCAATGATCCGAGACGCACGTAAGAATGCAAACGTCCCAACGCTCCATGAGAGCAGAGTTCCGGTTGCGGCGAGAAATCCTAGGAGCATAAAAAAGCTATGGGCGCCGAAGCGCCCATGACCCTATTTATTCTTCTTCTTGTGACGGTTCTTACGAAGCCGCTTTTTGCGCTTGTGCGTGGCCATTTTATGACGCTTGCGCTTTTTTCCGCATGGCATAGTGTTCCTCGAGGATTACGTGTTACAAAGTTCGTTTAATTCGTTTTTACGTCGTTGATTCAAGTTGTTTGATCGCCAAAGCTGCCCGCTCGCCAATAGCAGATGTCGGGTCGGCCTGGTTGCATTCCTTGAACCATCGCATTGCCTGTTCAACATTCTGACGCTGTGCATACATGACTGCGAGATTGAACATTGCAGATTGATTCTTCGGCTCACGAGTAATGATGCCTTTGAGAACCTGCATGCCGTCGTCTTCGCGTCCCATCTGGAACAGCGCGTATGCATAGTCAATACGTACCGCTGTGTTTGATGGATCGATCTTTCCAAGAAAGATCTCGTAATAGCGAGCTGCTCTATCAAATTTTCCAAGATCGTAACTGATGTTTCCTGCCGAGACAACCATCATACTATCGAGAGGGTGTGTCTTGAGAGAATCCTCCAGTGTTGCGAGTAAACCCGTGAGCCGCTTTTGACGCTCAGCGGATTCAGCCGCCTGTTTCTCCATGTCAAGTTGTGCCGAACGTTCGATCGCTCGCTGTTGTGCGAGCCCCTTGCCTTCTTCCTTCGCCGATTCTATCATATACCGACTGATCGCAAACGACCCGCCACCAATACCAACCACAATCGCAACAGCCATGGCTATTGCGCTGCGTTGGCGCCCTGCATCACTCATTGCGCATCCGAGCTGTTATGAGCAGGTTTCGGGGCGCGCAACTTGTCGTGCACCTTTTCCTGAAACTCAGAACTGACCTTGAATGCTGGGATAAAACGCTCTTCCAGCGGCACAGGATCTCCCGTGCGTGGGTTGCGTGCCATGCGAGGCTTCCTGCTCTTGACACTGAACACACCAAAACCACGGAGCTCGATCCGGTGGCCTTCAGCAAGCGCGTCAATGATGCTGAGGAGGAATCCATCTACAACCGCCTTCGTCTCGAGCTTGGTAAGCCCAGTCTCACCGGCGATCTTATCGACGATATCGGCTTTCGTGACGTTCACCCTGGCCTCTTTGAAGAGAATACAATACAAGCTTCGTTTTTGCGTACCCTAGATTGCGGATGCAACATAGAATTCGCGGATGGCAAACATACGAAAGCCCCTTATTCTGCACAACCTTAGCCCCTGTCAATGACATCTAATTCCTATCTTTGTGATCGTTACGTACCGGAGGAAGCTTGACCTGGTCCAAGGAACTGGTCTCAGTCCAAGATCAAGAACTGCAACAAACGCTCATGAGCACAGGTCGCATGCCCAAGCATGTAGCTGTGATCATGGACGGCAATGGACGCTGGGCGCAGGAACGGGGTAAACCCCGAATTGAGGGGCACCGAGAGGGTATGGAACGCGTCCGTTCCACCGTGAAGGCGTGCTCAAAGCTCGGCGTATCCTACCTGACGCTGTACGCTTTCTCGATAGAAAACTGGAGTCGACCCCTTCCCGAGGTACGCTTCCTCATGAAGCTTCTTGAGACCTATCTGAAGAGGGAAGTAGACGAACTGCACGAGAACAACGTTCGCATTACTGCCATCGGCAAGATCAACGCACTGCCGAAGTCAGTTCAAAAGGTACTGCAAGCTGCAATCGAGCGAACGAAGAAGAACGACGGGCTTACTCTTACCCTTGCGCTCAGCTATGGTGCTCGCTGGGACATCCAACGAGCCGTGCAGGTCATTGCCATGGACGTGCGCCGAGGCAAACTGTCGCCGGAAGACCTTTCGGAAGAAACCATAACCGCATATCTACAGACGGCAGGCACACCAGATCCCGATCTTATCATACGTACGAGCGGCGAAATGCGCCTGAGCAACTTCCTTCTCTGGGAAGCAGCGTATGCCGAATTGTACGTAACCGAAACACTCTGGCCCGACTTTTCAGAAGCAGAACTATACAAGGGGCTGGCAAGCTATGTGCTGCGGGAGCGGCGCTTTGGCAAGACATCTGCACAAGTGCAGCCCGGACAGGATCAGGGGCAGCCACGATCTACATTGGAGCGTATACTCAATGCGCTTTCGTAGCCTTGCGGTTCTCTTGATAGCTATGCTGCTGCAGGCAGGCATGATTGCCCTGCATGCGCAGCTGCAGCCTCGCAGTCCAATCATCGCCGGAATCACAGTCGAGGGGCTATCGCAGGGGGCAGACATGCAAACTGTGATCGCGTATTCAGGGTTGCGGGTCGGACAAGAAGCAAAGCCGGACGACTTGATGAATGCCGTCAAGAACCTCTGGAATCGCAGAACCTTCAACGATGTCAAGATCGAAAAGGAGCGGGAGACCGCACTTGGTGTTTTCCTCGTGATCAAGGTTACTCCAATGCCGCGTGTGCGCCAGATTACGATCATCGGTAATGATGAAGTCTCGATCGAGGACATCATGAAGGTGATGGATAAACGCTATGGAGATATCCTCTCGCCATATGACGAATACCTGGTGCGTGAATCGATAAGAAAGCTATATGCCAAAGAGGGTCTGCTCTTTGCTCGCGTCAAGACCAAGACGACGTCTGCCGATTCGGTCAATTTTTATGACCTGGATATCGAGATCGATGAGGGCGTCGAGTTCAAGGTTGCTCACATCCAGGTTGAAGGTAATGATTCCTACACGGATGATCAGATCGCAAAGGCATTTGAAGAGACGCAGACCAAGAAGTGGTGGGAGTTCTGGAAGTCGGCAAAGTTCGATGCCGCTAAGTATGAAGAAGACAAAAAGAAACTGGCAACATGGTTTCTCGATAATGGATTACTTGATGCCGAGATACTCGGCGATACTGTGTTGTTCGATGATGAAAACGAAACAGTATCCATTGTCCTGCGTATCAAAGAGGGGCGAAAATTCTATGTCCGCAACGTTCAGTTCGTTGGCCAAACGATCTACCCTGAAGCCCTGCTTCAGAGACAGCTTGGTGTTGAACGAGGCGAGGTGTACAATGACACGCGATTTCGCCAGCAAATAGAGATCAATGAAGATCAGTCCGACGTCAAATCACTCTATGCCGACAATGGCTACCTCGCTGCACGAATCGAACCCGAATTCAATCGCGTTACAGACGACAGCATCGACATCGTCCTACGCGTTGTAGAGGGAGATCAGTACACCGTTCGTCGCGTCGAGATCAGTGGTAATACAAAAACGCGCGACCGTGTGATACGTCGCGAACTCTTTATCCGTCCCGGAGATTACTTCAACCGTGCAGCTCTGATACGAAGCATCCGCGGTCTTGGAGTGCTAAACTTCTTCAATCCGGAAGCGCTGAAACCGCAGGTTCTGCCGGTGGACAAGACCAAGGTTGACATTGTTCTCAAAGTCGAAGAGCGCTCCACAGATACCTTCAATGCCTCTGTGGGTTTTGCCGGTTCGTTCGGCTTGACGGCATCAGTCGGCATCACGCTGAATAATTTTGACATTAGCGAACCGTTCAGCGGCGGCGCCGGGCAAGTGCTGGCCCTGCAGTTTGAACAGGGACAGCAATCTCGCCTGCAGACACTCCAGCTCTCATTCACAGAGCCATGGCTGTTTGGCAAGCCTACTTCGATCGGTTTCAACATCTACGACACGAAGCAGAACTTCGTGTTCAACACCAGGCGTACTGGTGGACAAGTAAACTTCGGTAGAAGATTGCGCTGGCCGGACGATTATTTCCGGGCAGATTGGAGCATGTCGTTTGAGCGCATCGAGTCTGATATCGATAACATTTGGTCCCGCGCCGGTGTCAACACCGGATTGATTTTCTCTCAAACGATCTCACGCACCAGCTTTGACAACATCATCTTCCCAACGTCGGGATCCAGATTCTCGCTCTCACTGCGCGGTACGGCTGCGGCACTAGGCATCGGGACCACTGATTTTGGCAAAGTGGGCATGAACTTTGACATGGTCAATCCCTTGTTGCAGATCGGTGGCAATAACCGCCTAGTACTGTTTATGGGATCTGAGCTCGGCTATGTGAGCGGCATCCGTGTAGACACAACAATGCCTCCGAGTGAGTTGTATTACATGGGTGGTAACGGACTTGGTGGCTTTAATGTGACGCCGCTTCGCGGTTACGAAGACAATTCGATTGGGCCATTACGTTTCAATCCCTCAGGGGGCAGACCTACGCCGCAGGGTGGACGCGTACTTGCAAGGTTCGTAACAGAACTGCGCTTTGCCCTTACTCTAAGCCCCTTCCCAATCTATTTGCTTAGTTTTGCCGAGGCGGGCAACGTCTGGGCAAGCCTTCGAGAGGCCGATCCGTTCAATCTCAAGCGCTCTGTTGGTATAGGCATGCGACTACTGCTGCAACCCATCGGATTGCTGGGCTTTGATGTTGGGTACGGCTTTGATGACAACCCGGTTATTCCTGGACAACAGCGTTCTGGATGGCAGTTTCACTTCCAATTCGGACGCTAAACTCGCAGAAATTGATAAACAAGTTTTCTAACGTTTTATCTCAACGGAAATCTGCCATGATGGTACGCATCATTTGTGTTGCACTTGCAACAGTTATCGCATCGACGTTTGCCGGTGCACAGGGCTTTAAAGTTGGTGTTGTAAGCACCGATGTTGTTATCAAAGAACTCCCAGAGGCTATCAAGGCCAGCAAGACTATGGAGGAACTCGGACTCAAGTATCGTGATACACTGCAAATGATGCAGAAAGAGTTTGAGACACGAGTAGAGAATTATCGCAAGCAGGAAGCGATGATGACGGCCGAAGGCAAGCGCAAAGAAGAGGAGTCGCTAGCCGGCCTGCGTCAGAGATTCATGATGTACAACGAAGAAAAAAATGCTGAGATCAAGAAGATGAGCGAAGACTTCATGCAGCCGATACGTCAGAAGGTAACGGAAGCAATCGCCGCTGTTGCTAAGGAAGAAAAACTCAATCTTGTTCTTGAAAAGAGCCTTGGTGTTGTACTATACAGCGAGGACAAGGCAGACGTAACCTACAAGGTGCTCGACCGCATGAAGCGTGGCGGAAACTAACCTCGGCTGCACACCATTTGTCGGCTTTATTCGTTGCTCCTAGCTCAATTCTGGAGTACAAATCATGAATCGCAGTTCTGCTCTTGTTGTTATGATGCTTCTCTGGGTCTGCTCACTGCAGGCTCAGAAGATCGGCTACGTCTCAACGGACGCAATTCGCGAGCAGTATGAGTCGTCGAAACAAGCTCAGGAACGTCTTGATGCCTATGTCGACGAGTGGAAGCAGGAGCTTGCGCAGCGTCAGCGCGACATCGACGAGCTAGACCTCGAGATCAAGAAGAATCGATTGATCTGGAGCGATCAAGAGCGCACGGCTAAAGAGAAAGAGATCGAGGAAAAAAGACGCGACCGTGATCAGTTCGCACGAATCAAGTTCGAGCCAGGTGGCGAACATGACCAGCAGGCAGAACAATTGTTCCGTCCGGTCTGGACCAAGATCTATACTGCCGTGCAGAAGGTTAGTGCCCAGGAAGGCTACGATATGGTCTGGGACAAGAGCACCCAGCCATTGGTGTATGTAAATGCCAAGTACGACATCACCGTCAAGGTGATGAAGGAGCTAGGAATAGATGCCGGCGATCTCGAGGCAAAGCAGAAAGAGGCAATCGATGGCGATCCTCGTAACAAGCGTCAGGAAGAGCCGCGCAGACGCAAATCGCGTCGGACTGCTACCGATCCGGCCGCAGCTCCCTCGACACCAACCGAACCAACACCTGTGCCGTTGAATACGCCGGCACTTATGGACAGCGGACTTATGCCTAACGGACTTCCTCCTTCCGGACAAACACCCGGAGGCGGGCCCTCGCACACGCAGCCGGCTGCCGACACTACGGGTAAAGGGCCCAAATGAGTTTAGTAGGCCCAATAACGGTCAGAGAACTGGCAGCCCTAGTTGGTGGCGACGTTGTTGGTGATGGGCAGATTGTCATCACGCATGTGGCTTCATTGAAGACGGCTCGCAGTAATGATCTCTCGTTCTTTGGCGCTGCATCCTTTGCAGACCATTTCAAAGAGACTCAGGCAGGCTGTATCCTTCTGCGCAGCGATGCTGTTGAACGCTCGCCTTGTGCAACAATGATCGTGGTTAGTGATCCCTACGCAGCATTTGTAAAGGTCGTTACCAATCTTGTCTCGGTGCCGCGGATGGCCCCCGGAGCGCGGCATTCTACTGCTGTGATAGCTTCATCAGCCTTCATTCATGAGACTGCCGCTATTGGCCCCGGATGCGTCATTGCTGATGGAGTTACCATTGATGCCGACGTTGAGTTACATGCGAATGTGGTTGTAGAACAGCGAGCCAGAATAGGGGAATCTACCGTAGTGCATGCCAATGCGACCATTGCTTCAGACACCGTTGTTGGTGTGCATTGCATCATTCATTCAGGTGCGGTTCTCGGGTCTGATGGGTTTGGATATATCGAGAACCACGATCACACATACACGAAGATTCCGCAAATAGGCAACGTTGTCATTGGTGATTACGTCGAGATTGGAGCAAACGTTACCATCGACAGAGCAGCGCTTGGTTCAACAGTGATAGGAAGCGGTGTTAAGATCGACAACCTCGTACAGATAGCACATGGAGTAGTAATTGGCGACCACAGTGCCATTGCGGCGCAGACTGGTGTGTCGGGCGGTGCTGTACTCGGAAAGAGAACGAGATTGGCCGGACAGGTAGGCGTTGCAGGTCACGTGTCGATCGCAGATGATGTGATCGTGCTTGGCCAATCCGGTGTAACAAAGTCTATTCTCGAACCAGGTATCTATTCAGGATCGCCTGCACAGCCACACATGAAGCAACTTCGTAACGAAGCTGCCGTTCGCGATATTTTAGGGATGCACCAACAGATTCGGGAGTTAGCTGATTCGTTGGGTCGGGGTGAAACGAGGTAATGAAATTATGAGCATTAAGCAGCGTACGATAGCCGGTGAAGTAACGATGAGTGGTGTCGGACTGCACACAGGCAGTTTGACATCAATGACCTTTAAACCCGGACCTGAGAATTCAGGATTCCGTTTTGTACGCGCCGACCTACCGGGCAGCCCAACAATACCGGCCATTGTAGATAACGTAATCGAGATCGCCCGCGGTACAACACTGGCCGTAGGCGAT
>JBEBCJ010000020.1:0-7871 GCA_041157865.1 Bacteroidota bacterium | reverse complement strand
GCCCGGCGACAAGGTTAGTGCACGATTCCATCGCTGGCGCAATGCACAGTCATCCCCAGAAGTAACGATCGCCGAGGTCATCGGTAGGTCCGGCAAGGCTGCCGTGGAGTTCGCTGCGATCCTCAAGGAGTTTCGATTGCCGCGGACATTCCCTGGTGAGGTTGAGCAAGAAGCTGCATCGTATGCACACCCAGATCCGGCCTCGCTCAGCGGCAGACGCGACATCCGAGACATGCGCATCATCACGATCGATCCTGAAGATGCGCGCGACTTTGATGACGCGCTCTCGCTTGCGTACCTCGACAATGGCAATGTGGAGCTTGGAGTACACATTGCAGACGTCTCACACTACGTTCAGGAAGGATCAGCTCTCGATAAAGAAGCACTGCGTCGCGGAAACAGTACATATCTCGTAGACTGCGTTGTACCTATGCTGCCTGAGCGTTTGAGCAACGACATCTGCTCACTCGTACCACATCAGCCGCGCTGCGCGTATTCTGTGTTCATGGAGTTTTCACCAAGTGGTATTCGAAGATCCTATCGCATCGAAGAAACGCTCATTCAAAGCTGCAGACGCTACAGCTACGATGAGGCGCAGACAATCATTGAAGGGGGCGACGGTGACAATGCAGATCTTGTACTCGAGCTGCATGGCCTGTCTCGCAAACTGTTTACACGTCGTATGAAAGCCGGCGGTATCGACTTCGAAACGCAGGAGATCAAATTCATACTCGACGAGGAAATGATGCCGTCACGTGCTGTTGTAAAAACTCGCACAGACGCCACATCACTTGTGGAGGAGTGCATGCTTGCAGCAAACCGCACTGTAGCAGAGCATCTCCACGAGCTCAAGAAAGCATGGAACCTACATGACGTACCACCGTTTGTCTACCGTGTGCATGATAAGCCCAGTGCAGACAAAATCTCTGATGCAACCAACGTGATTCGCGCATTGGGATTCGACGTACCAAGCGGTCCGCTATCACCACTGCAGATCAATGCTGTTCTTCAGCAGGCGGCAAATCGACCAGACAAGCCAGTGGTGAACACCTTGCTGCTGCGATCAATGGCCAAGGCCGTATATGCTGAATACAACATTGGTCACTACGGACTGGGCTTTGCAGATTATTCTCATTTTACATCGCCAATTCGACGCTACCCAGACCTTGTTGTCCACAGATTCTTGAAGGAATACAGCAAGGGGCTACCGGAACAGCGCAGACTCTCGAAGCTTCGTGAACTGGCGAGTCATGCAAGCGACCACTGTTCACAGACGGAACGTCAGTCAGTAGAGGCCGAGAGAGCATCCACAAAGCTTGCGCAAACAATCCTTGCGCATGAACATCTTGGCTCGGATCACGTGGGGTATGTTACAGGTGTTACTCAGTTCGGCGTCTTCATTACGTTGCACGACCTTATGATCGAAGGCCTCTTGCACTTGCGTGACTTCGAGGACGACTACTACATCTTTGATGAGCGGCGTATGCGTATCATCGGTCGCAATACAAAACGGGTTGTGCGCTATGGCACGCAGTTGCGCGTTCGCATTGTAAAGGCCAATATCGACCGTCGGGAGATCGACCTGCGTCTGTCCAAGGACCAAACAGGCATCGAGCAAACGGTCGAGCTTGTAGAGCACGAGATTCAGAAGCCACGCAGATCTGGAAGGCGTGGACGGGAATCATAACGCGTAAGAGTCATCCCCATAACAAAACACCCCATTGCACATGGTGCAACGGGGTGTTTGTTTCATAACAGTTGGATTTGCAAGACAGCGTTAGTTCGCTGGCGTAGACTGCATCGATGCCATGCGTGTGATCTCATCTCCATTGAGTCTGCGAGCTGCTACCAGACGTTTGCTGTAGTAGGTAGACTCAAGTGATGAGATTGTAACGCCGTAGCGCGACGATGAGTGTGCGAAAAGGTTGTCGCCAAGGTACATCCCAACATGCGATATGCCTCGACGAGAACGTGTTCGGAAGAAAACCAGATCTCCAAACTGAAGATCAGATCTGCGTGAAACCGATTCGCCAACAGTAGACTGCGAAACGGACGTGCGTGGCAGCTGAATACTGAAGGCCGATGAGAAGAGCATTTGGGTAAATGCTGAACAATCGATTCCAGTTCGAGCACTACCACCGAAGTGATAGCGTGTACCGAGCCAATCCATAACCAGGTCTGCAAGCTTTTGCTTCGGTATTCCACCTGGCGTTATTGCGTCTTCCTTCTCACGTTCATTGACCATGGACAGCCATAGTGTTCTGAACGCTTCCAAGTCTGGTGTTACGTCATCCTCTTGCTCCAACTCGGAAATGATCTCGCCTTCTTCATATGGCTGATCTGCTCCTTGCTGATCGAGAGCAAGTTCACCATCGGATGCTAGAAGCTCCGCGGTGTTAATGATTGTGTCGCGATTTGCAGAAAACTGCACACCTGTTAAGCGACATAGTTCAGGACTCTGGGTGCTGAGGAGGGCGTAGGCCTGCTTTTTACCGGCAGCGCGAGATGCTGTGGTGCAAGCTGTTCTACGAGAGCGCTTCCGGCTGCGCTTGCTCTTCTTCTTGCTCGAGGCCTTCTTCACTGCTGCGGCTGGCTTAGCAGCGCTGGCAGTAAGGTCGGCTGGCACGATGGAAGAGAACGCGAAGACTGCTGCGATCAAGACACAAAGGAGAGACATGCCTGGCAGTTTTGTCATAACTGTGCCTCCTTGTGATTGAGGTTGAACGATTAGTTACTGGATGCCTTATAAACTCGTTCGAGTAACAGGCGATCCGATCCGTCAAGGGTAAGCCCCTTAACCTGTGGGTGCACAACCCGAAGAACGACATGGTAATAGAGGAATACCCAAGGGGCTTCTTCAATCACGATACGTTCCATGGCAGATGCGATATCACGTCGCTCACGTTCTGAGCGCGCGGGATCCAAGATGGCATCATACAATGAATCAAGGTCCGGACGCGAAATGTGCGTTGTGTTTGGACCTTTCGGAGCGATCGTTGATGTAATGAACAATGCGAGAAAATTCTCCGGATCGGGGTAATCACCAATCCAACTTGTCCTCCACAATGCGAGCTCACCGGCTCGTACCATGGATAAGTGCTGCGGAAAATCAACCTGGCGAAGTTCAACCGTAACTCCGATCTCTTCCCACTGCTCCTGCACTGCTTCAGCAATAGCCGCCGTACGGGCACTATTGCCAAGCTGCAACACGAGTGGTGGGAGCCCCTTACCATTGGGATACCCTGCCTGTGCAAGAAGTCGGCGCGCCTTCGCCTGATCATATCGGTAGCCAACAACAGAATCATTGAAGCCCGGCATCGTTGGAGGTAGAACTCCGTGATACGCAGGAATGGCTCTGCCGTTGAGCAGATATGCAACGATGCGGTGCCGATCGATAGCGTAGTTCAACGCCTGACGTAAAGCCTTCGAACGAGCTAGGGGCGATACCTGCCCTGCCGGAAGGGTGGTGTCCATAAGGATACCGTAATATTCCACGGTGTTGGCTGATGTGCGCAACACACGATACCGATCATACGGGGCTTTTAATCGCCCGTCGGGTTCAAAGACACTTGGTACAAAAGATTCGTCGACAGAGCTAATGATGTCGAACTCACCGTTGGTGAATTCAAAATATTCGCTCTTGGGGTCCCGCACAAATGCTATCCGAACCGTTGAGAGGTATGGTAGCCGACGCCCTTGGGCATCGTATTTAAAGTAGTGTGGGTTTCGCCGTAACGTCAACTCTCGATCTGGGATCCAGGTACCGAACATGAACGGGCCCGTACCAACGGGATGTCGTCCATAATCGGCACCATACAGTTCGATCGCTTCCCTCGGAATAATCGAGCCATATGGCATTGTAAGAACAGCCAGAAACGGAGCAAAAGGTTTTGTTAGACGAATAGATACGACGGAATCATTAATAACGCGGATGCCTTGAAGCGAAGGATTCTCTCCACGACGCGTTGCTTGATGAAATTCATCAGCACCCTGTATCGTAGTTCGAAATGCCCAAAGACCGGTAGACTTTGTGCGTGCATCGAGGATACGCTCAAGGCTGTATTTGACATCCTGGGCTACTACCCTGCGTGCATGCTGTGGTCCAAAACATGAATCCGGATGGAACCATACATCCGTCCGAAGACGGAAGGTCCATTCCAATCCAGCATTGTCAACCGTCCATGACCGTGCAATACACGGTACGATGGAAAGGTTTGAATCAAGCTCAACCAAACCGTTGTACAGATGGGACGACGTCCACAACGCACTGCGATATGAGGCTTGTGCTGGATCTAAGCTGAGAAGACCATCAGGTTCGTTGTAACTGAAAACTGACGTACTCTCTACTGGTGCTGGCTTGTGGCCAACACACGAAATGCATAAAAAACTGCAGATTGCAAATCCAATTGTCAAAGTACGCCTGGTGCGCAGAGTCATCCATGTTCGGGTGAAAACGGAACTTATCTGGGCTTCCATTACGACAAAAGTCGCTCAAACGGCTTTAACAGCCAATGAATTGCTATTCATAATGGGAAAAAAGCGGTAAAGTTTTCCACATCAGAACGGCACCGTAATACCGTATTTTGCACACGTATGACGAAAGCGATAAGTGCATATCTGCTCCTACCTGTCCTGGTCGCCGGAGCAATTCTAGGAACCTTCGACGCCCAGGAGCTCCAAAAGGTACCCAATGTGTTGGTGCACTATCGTCATCACCAACTAGAGCACGGCGAACAAAACCTTTCGTTTCTACAGTTTTTGGTAGACCACTTCCATGCAGGAACTGAGCAAGACAGCGAGCACGAGGACCTACCTCTGCTTGGTGGCTTGTCTGCGGCCCCGGCCATCGTACCATTGGTGGTGCAGGTAACATCAGAGCTTTCCATAGACTCCCAAGAGCTGCCAATGCTCGTAGAACAGACAGAGCCGCAGCTTTGCCCTGGTTTGATGCTGGACGTCTTCCAGCCCCCTCGCGTAGCCTGAACCCCGGCACCCTGCCGCGCACGGGTCCGCCGTGCAGCGGTCGTACGTTCATTACTGCGAGAAACTCATGTTCGAAAAGATCATTTCGTTCTCCATTGCCAACAAGATGATTGTTGCAATTGGAGTGGTTGCGCTGATAGTCTGGGGAGTATACTCCCTAGAGCAACTTCCCATTGATGCTGTGCCTGATATCACAAACAATCAGGTGCAGGTGGTTACGGTTACACCAGCTCTGGCACCTCAAGAGGTTGAACGGCTTATCACCATGCCGGTTGAACTCACGATGGCATCTATTCCGGGTATCGCGGAAATGCGGTCGATCTCCCGTTTTGGACTCTCGGTGGTCACGATTGTCTTCGATGACGACGTTGATGTCTATTGGGCAAGGGCTCAGGTTGATCAGCGACTCATCGAGATCCAACGAGACATTCCGCAGGGGGCAGGCACGCCAACACTGGCTCCTGTAACGACCGGTCTGGGAGAAATCTATCAATACACCTTGAGAACCAAGCCCGGGTTCGAGGGGAAGTATTCACTAACTGAACTCCGCACGATTCAAGACTGGATCGTGCGCAGACGTCTGTTGGGAACCCAGGGAATTGCAGACATCTCAAGCTTTGGTGGCTTTCTCAAGCAACTCGAGATTGCGCTCGACCCCGTGAAAATGCGTTCTGCTGGAGTGTCTGTTGACGAGGTCATGACGGCCGTTGACCGAAACAACGCCAATAGTGGTGGCGCATATATTGAGCGTCGTTCCGACGTGCAGTACATCCGCACAGATGGCGTGGTTAGATCGCCACAGGATGTCGCAAACATCGTGATCAAGACTTCAGATACCCAGACGCCCCTTCGCATACGTGATGTTGCCACCGTGGGTGAAGGCCACGCCATACGATACGGCGCCATGACTCGCGGCAGCAGTAGCGAAACCGTTGGCGGTATTGTTCTGATGCTCAAGGGAGCAAACTCCAGTCAGGTCATTTCCACAGTCAAAGCAACAATTGAGGAGATCCAAAAGACGCTTCCCGTGGGGATCGTTATTGAGCCGTTTCTTGATAGAACAAAACTTGTCACAAAGGCTATCACAACGGTCTCAAAAAACCTGATTGAAGGCGCGCTCATTGTAATCTTCGTGCTTGTGCTCCTGCTTGGTAACATGCGAGCAGGCTTCATCGTTGCAAGTGTGATTCCCCTGTCGATGCTTTTTGCTGTGAGCATGATGCGTGTCTTTGGTGTAAGCGGTAATCTGATGTCGCTCGGGGCCCTCGACTTCGGCCTGATTGTCGACGGTGCGGTGATCATCGTCGAACGTGTGCTTCATGCATTGCACGCAAGAGCTCGTAGCACCAGCGGCGATCAGTCTCAACACATTGTGTTGCGCTCGGCTGTAGGAATACGACGTTCAGCCGCGTTCGGCGAGTTGATCATTATGATCGTGTACATTCCTATTCTCTCACTCGTAGGTATCGAAGGCAAGATGTTCAAGCCCATGGCGCAGACGGTGATCTTTGCTGTGGGTGGGGCATTCATTCTGAGTACCACCTACGTCCCGATGATGTCTGCACTCTTGCTGAAACAAGGTATCAAGACATGGACATTTGCCGATACAATCATGGGGCTGATCTTGCGCGCATACATCCCCGCTCGGCGCTTTGCAATGCGCAACATGAGGCTTGCGCTTGGCGCAACGCTTGCGTTCTTCGTGCTTGCGGTAGTTGTCTTTATGCAGATGGGTGGTGAGTTTCTTCCACAGTTAGATGAAGGTGACTTTGCTATCGAGATGCGCTTAATGACCGGACAGAATCTGTCTGCATCGATAGCAAGTGCTCAACAAGCTGCATCGATCCTCAAGGCACAGTTCCCGGAAGTCGTGCGTGTGATTGGCAAAATTGGAACGTCGGAGATTCCCCTAGACCCAATGCCCATGGAATCGGGAGATTTGATAGTTGTCCTACACGACAAACAGCAATGGACTTCTGCACGTACGCGCGAGGAATTGGCAGCGAAGATGCAGGACGCTCTTGCTGTCATCCCTGGTGTTTCATTTTCGTTCCAACAACCGATCCAGATGCGATTCAATGAACTCATGACTGGTGCTAGGCAGGATGTTGTTGTGAAGGTCTTTGGTGAAGACATGGATTCACTTGAATCCATTGCACACGAAATCGGCGCTATCGCTTCTCGCGTAGAGGGAGCAGAAGACGTTTATGTGGAACCTGTCAATGGCCTGCCGCAAGTCACGATCAAGGTCGACCGGGAAGCGTGTGCGCGCATGGGTGTAGATGTACAGGACATTAATGCCACCGTGCGTGCGGCGTTCGCAGGTGTAGCCGTTGGTCAGATCTATGAAGCAGAGCGACGCTTCGACATCGTTGTGCGACTCGATAGCGCATATCGTCATGGCACAGATGACGTATCATCACTACTTGTACCATCACATTCAGGCGAACAAATCCCTATTCTCCAGGTTGCCTCAGTAGAGATGGTCGTCGGACCCAATCAGATACAACGAGAGGATGCTCATCGTAGGATCACCGTCGGATTCAACGTACGAGGTCGCGATGTTGAGAGTATTGTTCAGGATCTCGAGAGCAAGATCGCATCTACCATGAAGTTCCCTTCCGGATACTATGCTACGTATGGCGGACAATTTGAGAATCTCGCGGCAGCCAAGCAGCGCCTCGGCATCGCTGTGCCAGTTGCCATGGCGCTGATCCTATTCCTGTTGTACTTCACGTTTGCCAACATTTCACATACCTTGCTCATTTTCTCTGCGGTTCCTTTGTCGGCAATCGGTGGTGTGGCAGCACTCTACATCCGCGGTATGCCATTTAGCATTTCTGCAGGTGTGGGCTTCATCGCATTATTCGGTGTGGCCGTGCTCAATG
>JBEBCJ010000019.1:0-6102 GCA_041157865.1 Bacteroidota bacterium | reverse complement strand
TCAATCGTTTGAATGACCTCTGCATATTCCTGCTGAATCTTTTCCCGCTCAAGACCGGTAAGCCTCTGCAGGCGCATATCGAGAATTGCCTTTGCTTGAATCTCAGAAAGGCCAAACCGTTCTTGCAAACGCTGCGATGCCTGATTTGCATCCTTGGATTCTTTGATCGTCTTGATAATGGCATCAATATTGTCGAGAGCAATAATGAAGCCTTCCAAGATATGCGCACGCTTCTCAGCTGCATCAAGATCAAACTTCGTACGGCGCACGATGACGTCGTTACGATGCTTGATGAACTCCTCCATCATCTCTTTCAACGTAAGGATGCGTGGACGTCCGTTGACCAATGCAAGCATGATCACACCAAATGTGACCTGCATCTGTGTGTGCTTGTAGAGGTTGTTCAGAACAACCATAGGCACAGCGTCGCGCTTGAGCTCAATAACAACACGCAGGCCATCCCTGTCTGATTCATCACGAATGTCAGAGATGTCCTCAAGTGTCTTTGCCTTGACCAGGTCAGCGATCTTTTCAATAAGACCTGCTTTGCTCACCTGATATGGCAGCTCCGTAATAACGATCGCTTCCCGTCCCTGCTTGTTTGTTTCGATGTTCGCCTTTGAGCGGACAAGGATTTTACCACGGCCGGTGGTGTATGCATTGCGCACACCTTCGTAACCATAGATGATACCGCCGGTTGGAAAGTCTGGAGCAGTTACGTGCTTTAGAAGCTCTTCGTTCGTAATTGTTGGCTCGGCAATAACTGCTTGAATACCGGAAACGATCTCGCGAAGATTATGCGGCGGGATGTTCGTTGCCATACCGACGGCAATGCCGTTGGCACCGTTTACGAGCAGCGTAGGCAGCACTGCCGGAAGTACTGTCGGCTCCTCCAATGAGTCGTCGAAATTTCCCCTGAAGTCTACAGTGTTCTTATCGATATCACGAAGCACCTCCATCGCAAGTCCTGCCATACGCGCTTCTGTGTAACGCATAGCTGCAGGCGAGTCGCCGTCGATCGATCCGAAGTTCCCCTGACCGTCAACCAGGGTGTATCGCATTGACCATGTCTGCGCGAGTCGTACCATGGCATCGTAGACTGCTGAGTCGCCATGCGGGTGGTACTTACCAAGCACTTCGCCGACAATACGAGCACTCTTCTTATATGGACGATTAGGAGTCATACCCAATTCGTACATAGCGTACAGTATTCTTCGGTGTACTGGTTTCATGCCGTCGCGTACATCAGGAAGTGCACGCGAGACGATGACGGACATCGAATAGTCGAGGTACGAATCACGCATCTCGTCCTCCATGAGGACGGGTAGGATTCGTTCATGAGATAAAGCCATATCCCCTTACTTACAATGGATTAGACAACCCGTAAATTTACGAAATTGGTTGTTGGGGAAGGCCCATCAGAAGGGCATTTAGCGCAGTATAATGACCATTCTGGACGATCTGTTTTCCACAGGAACGTCGCCGTGCTCCCCCATTTGTAATGCCCAATAATAAACGCCAGGCGGAAGTGCATTCCCCGTTTCGGACATTCCATCCCATGTATATGATGATGAACCCGTTTTGAGCTCAATACGGCTCTGATATACGTTTCGCCCTTGCAGATCAAAAACAGTGAATTGTGCCTCCTGCACCTCTGTGCTGCCTGAAACAACAGTTTGAAATGTTACACCATTTGTTGCCGGATTAGGACCCAGCGAGGTAACACGCACAGCGGCAATTGATGAATAGCGCAGAAAGATCTCCGCTGTATCCTTGTTACCACTTGCATCGGTAACACGGGCGATGACCAGATTCTCACCCTGCTCCATCGGAAACTTAAACTCCACAGCGGCACGAACATCGGAACCAGGGAATTCGCTTGAGCACTGGCTACTGTTCAGGAAGCGGTAGCCCAATGCAGTTGCAGAGCGAATGCGCATGCCATTGACAAACACAATGAAGTTCTCATCGCTGTTAACAGGAAGCTGCGATGCATCTCGAAGTTGGACCACGATAGTCGGCAGACTGTCTACATAGGTCTCGCTCACAACACGTTGGCCGTTAACAACAACTTCAGCAATTGGCTTTGTTGAGTCTGTTTTCGGTACTATGCTTCGCGACGCAGATTGAAACAATGGATGCAACGCACGGTCCAGTCCCGGTATCTCAATGTCGCAACCATGACGGATAACCGGCCATGATGGATCATTGTAAAAACGCTGTTCTATCATGATTGCCCCATCTGCTCCCACCGCTGGAACAGATATCTGTGAAACCTGCCTCAACGATGTGTCGTTGCTGGAGGCAGCAGATGCGAACAACCTGCCAACGGGGCTTTCATAGTGGGTATGGAGATTCCGAATCGTATACCGTGCTTTTACAGTGTCGCCTTGGAGCGATACCAGGGGATCGATTGATATTGATATCGAGTCAACATACATCATCGGTGCTGGCTGATAGTTGACTGATATCGATCGAATCTCGGGGCCGGGAATCTGATCTGTGGCGAACAGTATTGGTACGACCTCTACAGAACGCACTGTTGAGGCATTGCGGAATGCGGTCCAAACATTGAAGGTCGTATCAATAAGGGGCTCAGCAGTGTCATAGCCGTATGTTTTGATGACGACTCTTGCGTTGTCCGCTGGATCAAGTTGTACATTCTTGATGTGTTGCGGACGCTCTACTCGAATCGGCGACAGCACGGCTGTTGAGTATCGAATCTGGAGGCTGTCAGCGATAGTAGCAACTTCGTTTACCTCTGGCCCCACGATGCGTTGCAAGATTCTTGCTTTGCGATCGTTAGACCCGATAAAAGCCAGTGCACTGCCGATTGTTATAGAGTCTGTTCCCTTACATCCGAACGCTTCGAGTTGCGCTCTGAACTCTGACATATACCCTTGTGTTTCGAACTGGGTAAACGACTCGTTGCATGCTGCAATTGCAACGATTTCATGGTCCAAGACGGAATCTCTTAAAAACGCAATGCACTCTGCTGGACCTCCAGAGTGACCAGTTTCTCGAGGTGATGGCGTAGGAGAGGTATCATATCTGCGAATTAATCTCGGACTTGTCGAGAACGGACGGATGACAAGAATGTTGATGCCGTTACGGAAAGAACTCTGAATGGTGGTATCCCCGAATGCCATCTTAAGTGACGGGAGTCGAACCGGATCCGACGACAACTGTGCGCGCGATTGCAGAACGATAGAAACTGGTCGATGATTAAGTGAAACAGTCTTCTCAGAGCTGTCAACACGAAACGAATTAGACTCTGTAAAGCCCCCTACTGCATATACAACATGATGATCTGGCTGTAGGGAATCTCTGCGAAACACAAATGGTCTTACGACAGCCTCGCTCGTCGGACTGGATACATGCAGCCAATACTGCTGCGCTGTGTCGATACCTGATGCCTCTGCCTCTGTAGGGCTGTAGAACACATCGACATACGAACCATGATCTACCATCTGCAGCCCGCGAAGTGTCATTGCCCTGCCCTGCAGAGCATTCTCACGTGAGGTATGCAGCGTTAGCTTCAAGCGCTCGCTCGTCGTATCAATCCGCAAATACGGATACAGGAACCGGAAGTGCGGTCGAGAAACCGATACGCCGCCAAATTCATCGGGCACAATGATCTTCAAGGATCTGTTAAGCACATCAACAGATATCGATGCTTCGGCGTGCAGAAGACTATACCCTGTATATCGGCGTGGATCAATCACGATTTCAATGCGATGGCGCCCAACAACTAACGTTGGGAAACTCGCATTTAGTAAGTATGAAGAGCATAGGCCCTGTTCTAGTACCACGCTCACCGAATCGTGCGCTTGTTGTTGATTCGGCAGGAATCTTCGGACCACCACCTCCACTGGTTCACGAGTGGCCACACCGGCATTTATGATTTTTGCATCAACAGTGAATTCACCCTGTTGCAGGTATACCGCATTATTGGCTACTTGATCACGTATGCGAACATTTCCTGCATACACGCGCAAATCTGGAACTGTGTCAATGCGTAGTCTCGTGAACGGGTCACCAAGAATGCAGTACTGCAGCGCTGCATTCCGTCCTACCTGATTATTCATCGTTGAAAAGGCCTTTTTTGCCTCATAGGTAAGATCGCATATCGAGCGAAGGCCCTTCGTAAGCATGGCTTCATGGAATCGAAAATGCAGCAGATCAACGACGGGTAAGTACTGATAACCAGTTGCGCCCATCGCTGCTACCATGCCTTTGTTGGGCTCAACCAGATACGAAGCATTCTCACAAAGTGCGTTTGGGCTCGAGTAGTTACCAGTTAAACAAGAGAACGTTGCCAGTATTGGGTACCTGCCGCTATTGTTGAGATCCTGCGGCTCCCAATCGGCGATATCGAACACATCAGTGCCGCCATGTCCTATGTAATTCATCCATCCCGCGCCGCCATTAATCTTCTGGCGTATCTCCAGTCCGGGCTTTGCAAAATCTGTATTGCACACTGTAACTGTATCAATGCACAAAGGGGGCTCAGTAAATACAATATCAGATCCGAATGTGTCATCAAGCATTCGCCGATACAACTCACAAAAGTTTTCCTGCTCTGTGCCACCACCGACAAACAGGAACCTGCGCATGTCTACAGAGTACAGTGCTGTATCTGCCATGATGATCTTATCAACCATGTTCTTGCATTCAGCGACAGTGCTGACAGGGAACCGTGTTACCAACAACTCGGGATTAGCAAGATCATACTCATCATCCAGCAAACCGAACCACATGTCGGTGCTTGGCCTTCCGTAGGTTGGAACGTGATCAACGCGCCTTGCCCCTACGTTACCCTCTTTGATGGCCAATCTCGGATCCCAGCTGGCATTGCCGATTAAGACACAGTGCGACGGCTTCGTGGACGATTTGTTAAATGCGTCAGTTAGGAACGCCCTGATTGCTTCAGGTCCACGTCGACCTGCCCCATACTCCTCAATGATGGCATCTACATCATAGAGTGCGACCCGCTTGCCGCTGTATTGGTATCGATGTTGGGCCCATCTTGAGGCTTCCTGTAAATAATCTCGATGAGCTATAGCAATAACATCACCAAATGTGGTATCAGCATAGACACCTTGATTTTTCGCAGAAACAATGCGCGCATGCTCGAGACCTGAGGTGTCACAGAGGTACATCTGGTGTGATCCTCTGGTGAGTATGAGCGCTGTCGATCCATCACTTCCCGAAGTATCTGAAAAGTGGGCCGTAAGTCCAGGCTCCTTGCTAAATGCTCCTTTGCCTTGATTTGCGGATGCAATCCAAACATGGTCAATCTCAGTATCTAGGGCGTCCACGCCCCTCTTTCTCAGGTCATCGACAAGTTCCCTGTCCGGCGTGCTACCAGCATTAACGATAACGAATAGTTGACCGGATGGCAGCTGACGCAGCTTTGATCGCAACTGCGGTGCGCTGAGGTCGCGGAATGTCTCAAGTGTGCCGGTACGAGCATCGCGCACCACCAACGCATGCGATGCCTTGAGTGAATCAATGACGACCGTTGTTGAGCCGATTGAAACAGAGGCTGAGAACGATACGCCATTCCATGCAACGTCAGGCACAATATCAGGCCATATACCTGCACGAACGGTGTGCCCAGCATGGTGGTCGCTTATCATACCGAACGAATGCCGAGCTGTATCGAGCACATAAACCCGTCCATGGTTCACGTTACGCAGTTCAAGTACAGTGTTTTCCTTTGCTGTAACTGTACAGTGAAGCCGACCGCTATCGAGCACAGGCAAAGCATCACCAGAAATCTCGACTGCATCGACCAGGATCTCACTATACCAATCGGTTTGCGACCGTAATTCATCAGTACCGGTGGCCTGTACAATGGTTCTCTGCAGGCCAGATGGAAGAGAGGCCGATGTCCCACTCCATGTTTGCGTTACTGACTGAAAACCTTCCGTCTCTTGTCGGGACGGTGTTTGTTTTGCCGGTGGCCAAACGCTGACAACGTGCTCAGGTGCATACTTTGCATTGGCTGTCGTCGTTGCGTACAAGACATCAATTCGCGCAGCCCCTTCTCGAGCCGGTGTAAATCTCGTTGTGAACGTGGCATACTGCTTACTCCTG
>JBEBCJ010000018.1:0-17106 GCA_041157865.1 Bacteroidota bacterium | reverse complement strand
GAGACGACCTCGAATGTATTACCGCCATCTGCAGAAAACTCGATCTTCACATTCCCAACACCAGAGGCCTTGGTCCATTTGATTGTGTATGTAGAGCCCGCACCAATGCGCTCTCCGCCCTTAGGCGCGTCGAGCACCACTGGAACACTCATCTTGTACTTGGCAAGCGATGTATCGTTTACTGCTGGATTCGAAGCGTCCTCTATGCGAATCCAGAACTCCGGAACAGGCAGCGCTGGAACGGTCCAGGTATAGAGCTGATCAGCAGCGTTGACGTTTGATGCAATTGCGGTCCACGGACCCGACACCGACGGACCCCATGCGATGTTGATCGAGCTCACTCGCGCAGATGCCCAGCGGATGGACATCTTCTCATTTGGTTGATACGAGTCTGTTCCACGCGGCTCTGTAAGCGAAACCAGTGGCTTTGTTGAAAACGGGGCACATGGAACAGCTTTGATCCACGTGCGCATACGCTCGCTTACACGGCTTCCAAAGGTAAGGGGCGTGCGGCTGCCGTTGGCTAGGTGACAATAACTCATGATCGTGCCCGGAACAACCTTCTTCAGTGCAGGATCGCTAAAGCAGCCATCTGTTTGATCAATCGCATACGACAGCTGACAGGTATCGACAGGTGGATTCCAGAAGCAATTGTGTGTGTGCGGCGATCCGATATTGTGTCCCATTTCGTGTGATGCCACAAACACATCCCACACGAATGCATTTGAGCGATTAGGATCTCCCGGTACGTCTGCTGCATTGAGATACACGGTACTTACACCATATCCACCCTTGTCCTTTTTGTTGCAGAGCTGATCCAGGAATGCAATGCCACCAACAAACGAGCCCCCTACCGGACGAATAAGAGCATAGAGATGGGCAACCACGCGGTCAACACTATTCATGCGACGCGACCAGTCACTTGAGAACTCCTGTAGAAGCTGACCAGGCTGACGACCGTCGTAGAAATAGCCGGAAGGTTCGTCCAGCGTATACTTTTCGAGGTAACCCATATATAGGTGCACATTCAGCTCCTGAGCATAGACCTGAGCCATCGCTGCAACCACCTTGACGAAATAGTGTGCGACCTCTTCATCTGTTTCGCCGCGACGCTTCATCACACTGTCGATATCCTCGCGAAGCACAACAGCGATCTTGAATTCGCGCATATCCTCGGCTTGTGTTCCTTCGACTGCCTTTGCAGTAACTGGCATCGACATCTTGCGCGCCATGTCATCTTGGCTGATCTGCATGGATTCGCTGCCGCAGACAAAGCGTGATAGAGGGTCTACACCAAACATGGTTGTTTCTTCACCAATAAGATGCGGCGTAGAACCTAACGTGCGAGAGCCGGAGAAATCACGTCCAATGATCGTGCGCTGTCCATTGGACTGCTGCACAAAACCAGTAATGTTCCCTTCGCTGTAGTGTATCGAGACCATCGATGTTGGATCGCCCTCGACCTTGCCCCAGTACGAAACAACTGGACGTACCTTCATCGGCACCTTGCCAGCCTTCGTGTGGGTATAGAACTCCGTATTTGCATCAACAACAGGGCGAGCGATCGAGAGCTTCAGCGTTCCTTCTTGATTTCCCGGCAGGGGGAAGTTCTTGAGCTCTACGAGCGCGCTATTCTGCTCGAATACATTTTTGGCAACTGCATGAGACAACAGCGTAGTGCGCAGAAAGCCTGTCTGTTGAGCGGTCTCCTGTTTTCCTGCAGCCTCGTATGGTACGAAGAGCTGACGTGTGTCGATCGACACCTGTGCAAACATCGCCATTGTGCAAAGACCTGCGGCAACGATGGAGGTCAATTTCCGGAGTGTGGTGTACATCATACAGATACTCGTGTGAAAACGATGATAAAACGGTCCCAAAGATACGCAACAGCCAGCTCGATGCGGGTCGGAAAAGGCACTACGACAAGCGTTCGTTGAGCACCGAAACAATCTCGGCATGTATCTCCTCGCGCTTGCGATGGCCATCGATCACTACAAACCGTGTTGGCTCTTGGCCAGCAATCTGCAGATACCCGTTGCGAACACGCTCAAAGAACTCTCTACCTGAACGTTCCATGCGGTCTGGCTCGGATGATCCCGGCGTAAACTGCATTCGTTGCTGAGCCTGCTCGTAGGCAACATCGATAAAGAACGTTACGTGAGGCATAACACCGCGAGTAGCGATTTTGTTACAACTCTGCACATTTTCCATGTCGAGCTGTCGTCCATATCCCTGATATGCCGTCGTACTATCGACGTATCGATCACACAGAATAAAGGTCCCGGCTTGAAGAGCCGGCTCGATGATCATTTCCACGAGCTGGGTTCGGGCAGAGCTGAACAACAGCAGTTCGGCCGTTGGCGTGATAGTCTGCTTGTTGCTCAGAAGGATCTCTCGAATTGATTCGGAAAGTAATGTTGCGCCGGGTTCACGTATGGTGATCACCTCGTGACCCATTGCCTCGAGTACCTCGCGCAGCAGCGAGAGCTGGGTACTCTTTCCCGAACCATCTATTCCTTCGAACGAAATGAACACGTCACTGATCCTTTTGCTTTCCTGATCCAATGAGCACAACACATTCACCCTTGATGCCAGACCGCTTCTCAAGCTGGGTACGGAGTTGATTCACCGTTCCACGAAGATATTCTTCATGAAGCTTTGAAAGCTCACGTGCCACAACGACTTCTCTATCCGGACCACCCAATCGCTCGATCTCTGCAAGCAGATCGTTGATGCGGTATGGAGACTCATACAGGATGACCGTACAGCTCGGCACACTCATCAAGGATTCCAGAGCAGCGGCTCTGCCCTTCTTGTGGGGTAGAAATCCACCAAACAAAAGCCTATCTGTTGGGAGTCCGGAGGCCGCTGCCGCAGTTACCATCGCCGAAGCACCCGGCAATGCTATGACCGGCAAACCTTCCTCGATACAAGCACGAACAGCCCGATAGCCGGGATCACTTATGCCGGGCATACCGGCATCAGACACAAGTGCTACACGCTCTCCGCCTCGCACGCGCCTGACGATCTCTTCGGCCCGCTCGCGTTCGTTGTGCTCGTGATAGCTCAGGAGCGTCTTCTTTGGCACATCATACTTCTTCAGCAGGGGGCTCGTATGTCGCGTATCCTCACACACAATTACGTCTGCCTCGCGCAGCGTCTTCACAGAGCGCAGGGTCATGTCTTCCAGATTTCCAATCGGTGTAGGCACTAAGCACAGAATACCTGGTTTGGACGCTGCCGGGAGCGCCGTCTCCGTCTGCAAATCAGATCTGCGCTGACGCTCAAAGAACTCTGATAGTACGGCGGAGCAATCATCTTCGAGAATGCCTGAGCGCACAACTGCGTTGTGGTTTAGGCGCGGATCATCAACGAGTTCAAAAAGGCTGCGACAGGCGCCAGTCTTGGCATCCGATGCGCCATAGACTAGATTCGGAATTCGTGCCAGTACGATGGCTCCAGCACACATTGTGCAAGGCTCAAGCGTAACGTAGATAGTACAATCCGTGAGAAACTTTTCGCCAATGGTGCGTACGGCATCCTCAATTGCCACGATCTCGGCATGACGTGTCGGGTCGCCCAAGCGCTGTATCTCGTTCTGGCCGCGCCCAACAATTTCGTCGCCACGCACGATCACACATCCAACGGGTACGTCGCCGGCGCGGCCTGCCTCCAAAGCAAGCTGGAGCGCCTCCCGCATGTATGTTTCGTGTCGGCGTGCTACTTCCGACATCGTTACTTGCCTTGCTGAGCTGCTTCGTATAGCTGCGTGTTGCCGGGATCTAGAAAACGCAGGTCCGCCCATAGACCAGGACTCTTTACACCTTTGAACATCCCGGCGATCTCCATGGACTTGGCGTCGAAGAACACCTGCAGCAGCACGCTGCGTGCCGAAAGCTTGTTCTTTTTGTACTCGGCAATATCACGTATCACGAGTTCGAGATCTGCCAGCCCCTTGAGTTTGTCGGTATCATAGGTGTCCATGGCATCATGATAATCATAGATGAGTCTGCGGAACGGCTGAAATCGCATATCCATAAGCTCTGTGATCAGCGACATACGGGTTAGCTGACCTGGCTGGTAAACAGTGCTGAATTGTGAGACGCCCTGGGCATTGCCGCTCTGTGCAATCTGCTGGGCAACCTTGTATGCCTCCGTTCCGGCAAGGTCATCGTAGGTGTCCATGTCCAATCCAATGGCCACCAGCATGTAGAAGTCCAGCACACTGGTAAAGGCATCATAGCGCAACGGCTGGTAAACCAGCGTTGGTGAGAACGACCATTCGAAGGACCAATCCTGGTCAAAGATTCTGAGCAATCCCGAGCCGGTGCCTACAACATTGTTCACCAGACGTTTGCTTACCACCGAAAGACGTCCGCTAACACGATTCCCATTGCGCGAATTCACATAAATGGTAACGTCTATAGGAATCTTCTCGCCTTCCCAATCACGGTTGAGATAGCGGTTGTTGTTCAGGTAATTCTCTACGTCACGGGCCATCGACATCATATCCTGACGCTGGTCCTGCGTAAGTGTCTGCATGTTCACATTCACCGTTGCCTGCAATTCCTGCGCGCAGAGTGTCACGTTCTGCACCATTGCCGACACAATGAAGAGTATAAGGGAAACTCTACCGATCATGATCTCGACTCTCCTTCAACGTAGTTGGACGAATCTACGCACCATTATCGTGTTCTGTGCAGTACTGGTTATGCCCAATGGCACGCTGGTGGCACAGTACACGGTTGGACGTTGCGACTTGCTGTCTGAAACGGACGGCCAGCAGGCACCTCTGAGGGCGATCTCTTCGGAACTCGCACTCGAGATAGCGCCTGCTCCCTTTGGACACGCCGACCTGAGCCAGATGCGCGTTGCGCTGGGTATGCCTTCTCAGGGCGCAGCACTCGGACTTCTTGTTCGGGGAGCTCCAGGTATGGTTCATACCGCAACATGTGGACGTTTGCTCTGGCAGCCTAAGAAAGACTACCGCGTCTCTGCACAGTTAACAGGCGATTGGTATGCCATTGCGGCATTCCCAGACCAATGGTCTGCTTGCTTGAATCTCGCTGCGGAGATGACCATTAGCCATTGGGCTATGTCTGCCGGACTCTTTGATGCACTCGTCTGGGGAAGAAGGGAGGATCCATCTATGCTTATCAGCATCACACATTACATGCCGAATATGCGCGTAGCAGTGGAGCTCTCTTCGTCATGGTCGGCCACACCTGTGTGCACAATCTCGGCATGCGTAGCGCTGGCTGACTCCATCAGCGCCGGCTTTGGGATTGGCGCAAGCCCACTGTCGATAGACACAACAATTCGCTTTCCTGCCGGCAATAACCTGGATGTTGTGCTCGGAATCCAACAGCGTGAACTATTGGGAATTCAACCACGGATAATACTATGCTGGCGTTCGCCCTCGTGGTTGCATGTACCCTAGCCGACTCTTCTGCAGTGATGCAGGATATAGATGCAGATACACTCGAGCTGTCGGCAAGTGTCGATGCTCTCGACTGGCTAACCAGCGGCCCGTATGGAATCCGCTTTGCTGTTCAGCAGCGAGATACTGCGTTCAATTCCGTGTCTTACAGACTGGATGCAGCATACAGATCAACGACTGTAGGCATGGTTCTGCAAAGTCCAGCTGCCGACGACGTGCCCCCAGGCTTCTGGTTGCAAACGCAGACAGGGGGCACGCAGATTACGCTGGGAGACTTCGGTCTGTTCGCCGGCAGCGGACTGCTGCTCGGCAGCGCCTCAATGGGAATGCGATCAACACGATCGATACAACTGCCTCGAAGTCCAAGTCCGATGGTGCGGCCATGGAGCGCGCGTTTTCGGAATCCTGCAGTCCGCGGAGGTGCAGTAACATCTGTGCTCGATAGCGGTTCGCTTGTGCTGAGTATTGCTGGGGGGATATCGATGCTGGATTCTCTTACAAATGCAGTCACGATGATGTCCTACTCCTGGGAGCGCTCAGCTGCTGGCATTAACATTCACCTTCAGCCCACGATGGGTGATTGGAGTGCGAGTGCTTGGATGCAGACAACGAGTGGACCTCATACGATGATCGCCGAGATTGCCGGTACCAACAAACACGATCTGTCGCTGCAGGCCGCCTACAGGCATACGAACTCAATCATGCGCCTTACCGTAAGCCTCTGGTCGTGCGGTTCCAGCAGCGAAATGCCGCTGGGAACGCTCCTGACCGTAACCTCTGCACCCCAGAACACGTGGGGAGTTGCCCTCTGCATTGGGCAAACACAACGGTCGTTCGTTGGTTGGGATGCATGGCTTGTTATACGGGGCTCTACAACACGCACCTACGATGCCCCATTCCCAACACGAGAATACGCTCTGCACGCCGAGATACGTCAGCAAGTGACAGGTCAGCTTCATGTTACATGGCGTGCGTTTGCCAGGCGTGATGACGACGGCCAGACTCTGCACGATGTTCGCACACAGCAACAGTTTCATCGCTTTGGACTTCAGTCAACAATTGAACGCATCATTCGCCCTACACTACGATGGCGCGCCAGAGCCGATGTACGATGGCTTGTGAGCAGCCAGCCTATCACAAGCTCGGTCAGCACACGAATCGAGGTTCTCTGGGAGCCAGCCAGCCCTCTTACCTTGCGTTTTCGCGCCCTGCATTTTGCGTCGCCCTCGTATCTGATCGCCTCACGAACCGTTGAATACGTCTCACAGGAACTTCAGCGCATGATCTATGGCAGCGGATATGGTCTGAGGTGCAGCCTCAGTGCGTTGTGGAAGCCCATCAACGGCATTCAATGTGCGTTATTGACGAGCCTGACGACGTCTCCCCAACGCACAGCGCCAGTACCCGAAGTATGGGTTGCACTTAGCGGACAGATTTTACGAGCACACGATAGGCATCAGCTTCAAGAAGAAAGTGCTGAGCAATAGGCTTGGACATTGGATTGTCGTACTGCAGTCGCTCTGGATGCCATTGAACAGCGTAGAGAAATGGCTTGCCTCCGAGAGATGCATCGCCCCATTCCAATGCTTCGATGATGCCATCTGGCGAGTATGCCGAGGCCGTAAAGACATCGGCAAGCTGATCAACGCACTGGTGGTGCGCCGAGTTGATCTCTCCGTCGTAAACACCGATAAAATGACGCATGATCGTTCCTGGCTGTAACTCCACCTGATGAACTGCATCATGCTTCGAGTCTGGGTGCTGACGATGCTCAATTGTTGTTTCGTGTTGTGATGGAATATCTGCGATTAATGTTCCACCATAGGCCACATTGAGAATCTGCATTCCTCGACAAATTCCCAATACCGGCATACGCATCTCTCGCGATGCCTCGATAAGGGCAAGTTCCATCACATCACGGTCACCATCGATCATGCATAACGGCCGAAGATCCTCTCGGTCGTACCGACTGGGATCCACATCAGCACCACCGCTTAGCAGCAATCCGTCAACGTCACGAAGTGCGGTTCGTGCCTCGTCTGATGAAAGGCCGGCAAGTTCGAGGATGTCTACATCCTCCCTTACTGCTCGAAGCCATGCGATGTAGTTGTCAAGATTCTTCCCAACGCTCTTTGTTACTGCTATCTTCATGTGTGATATCCCGAAGAATTCGTTGTGTAAATGCCGCCTCGTCGATCACCATTCGAATGTGAGCAACAAACAGCGCTACAGATCCTAACTCAGATCCCGTTGCTGGTTGGATCTTCGCAATATCCTTGTCCGTGGTAACAATGTTTGCACCGTTTGCTGCGGCTGCATCACGGATCTTCCAAAGGTCTTTCGTACGATAATGGTGATGATCGCTAAACATCAAGTGCTCTGCGATTGTGTATCCGGCACCCCGCAGTGATTCATGCATCCGAGCTGGGTTTGCAATGCCGCTAACGACAACAATCGGAACCGATGTTGGTGCCTGGCAGTGCATTTCGATACGTGATACGACAACCAACGCGTCAGCCCTACAATACGGCCGCACCGAAGCGCACAACAACGGATCATCACATATGATGATCGATGCTCTGCCGAGCTCTGAAAGGGGCTCGCGGAGTCTTCCAACAGGAAGCAGCGTAGAAGAGAGTGTTTCTTGGTTTACCAACACAATGTCAGTGCAACGATGCAGCTGACGGTGCTGAAATCCGTCGTCGACAATAATGACGTCCGTACGTGCGGCTCCTGTGCTTGAAACCATACCTGCCGCATGAGCTGCAGCCTCGACCTTGTCTGCTGAGACCACCACTGGTATACCCAGCATCGCAGCATGCATGTAGGCTTCATCGCCGGCAGCCTCGACCGAGACCTTAACAGACTCTCCGTCGTGAACAACCACCAATCCACGGGATCGACGTCGATATCCGCGCATCACGATCGCCGGATGCCGACCGTGCTCTATGAGGATGCGAGCAACCATCTGCACTGCCGGCGACTTGCCAGTGCCGCCAACAGTAATATTGCCGATGCTGATAACAGGGCTAGTAACCGGTACAATGGGACGCCTCTTGGCGTCGAACTGCTCGTTACGACGGTCTATAACTCGCTTGTACAGCATCTGCGCGAACTTCAACATAGACCTGCCGCCAGAGTCTGCATGCGCTTGTTCATGTGTGCTATTGCAGCATCGATCTGCTCACGTGTAGATTCTTCTGAGATCATCCACGGCGAGTCTACATAGAGGTCGATCGTTGAGAACGGGAGTGGTATCTGAAACCTATCCCACGACCTGGAGAGTATCCGCTTGCGCTGGGTACAAATTCGAACAAGAATCAACGGAACCTGTGCACGATGCGCTGCTATCACTGCGCCTGGTTTTGCTTGGTGCAGCGGACCTCGCGGTCCATCGGGCGTGATAAGCACAACCTTTGTCGAGGCCTCCATGGTAAGTTGCTCCAATGCCTCTTTTCCACCCTTCGAGGACGATCCAAGAACAACACTGTATCCCCAATCCTGAAGCAAACGCGACAGCAGTGTGCCGTCCTTGCTTGAACTCACCAGCGCAACTGGCCGCAGCGCACGAAACGTAAACCAGACGGGTAGCATCTCGCCATGCCAAAAAGCCACGATAGAGGGGCCTGTCGGCAGACGTCCATGAACATTCACAGTCCATGAGCGCGCCAATATTCGGATCACGATCGATAACAACCACGCCTTCATCGCTTCTCCAGCATAGAAGTAACAACCTGGGCTGCTGCAATGCTTGCCCCTTTACCAGAGAGCATCCGCTGAACGTCGTCCATGGCCTGCTGCAGTTCATCTCTACGTGCTTGATTGACCAAGAGGTCTGCTACGTCTCGTGCCAGTGCAGACGGAACGGCTTGACCCTGGATATACTCACGTACAACATCGCGTTGCAGAAGCAGATTCATCAGTGTTACCGAGGATATGCTGGCCAAGTGTTTACTGATATGGTAGCTGAGAAATGATGTCTTGTAGAACGTCGAAAAAGGCAACCCGCATAAGGTTGCTTCGAGTGTCGAGGTGCCGGCCTTGATGAGTCCGGCAGAACAGCGGCGCATCTCCTCGAGCGAATCAGTACTGATTGTGGCACCTGCATCCACCAGAGGTTGCAGCAGCCGTTCATCAACATTGGCAGACTGTGCAACAACCACGCGGGCGCGTGGATTCAGAGTCTGCAGCTCGCGTACGACCGGTGTCAGCAGAGGCACATGATGATTGATCTCCTGGCGTCTACTGCCTGGCATCAACAACACGCGGTCCGATTCACGAACGCAGGCATCACCGCCGAGCGACTCCATAAGGGGATGACCAACGTATTCTGCAGATATGCCATGCTTACGAAAGAACTCTACTTCGAACGGGAACACGACCAATAACCTGTCAACCACGCGTGCTAGCTTGCCTGCTCTACCCTCGCCCCAGGCCCAGAGTTGCGGTGCGATGTACCAGACAACCGGCAAACGTGGACTGCGAACGCGTTCTGCAAGACGCATGTTAAACCCTGGATAGTCTACCGGAATGAACATGTCCGGTCTATTCCTGCTGACTGCGTGCTCGCAACGTTTGAGCAGGTCTGTAAAGAACCAATAGCGCTTAGCTACTTCATAAAAACCTGTTACGGCAAGATCACGAATGTGTGCCAATGACCGCAGTCCCTCCATCTCCATGAGAGGCCCGCCAAAGCCCTCGAAGATCACATCTGGCACTCTAGTCCGAATAGCGGCCATGAGACGGGCGGCATGAGCATCACCCGAGGGCTCTCCGGCTGTGATGAATATTCGGGGCTGTTTGTACGATTGCATGTTGAAGTCTGGAGACGCACGAATTTCGCTATATTTTCGTCGGCTCAGCAGAGGTTTCTGATGACAAAGACCATATACATATACACCTACATCGCATCTCTCTTAGTACTTGTTTCGCATCTCCATGCTGGACAAGCCCCGCGACTTGTTCGCATCTCTGATGCCGGCACGTCCGTGCTTGAGCCTTCGAGTGTTGTACGTCTGGCACAGGGAACATCTCTCAGACTCGGCATTGAAAAAGAACGTAATGCCAAGTACTATGAGATTCAATGGTATAGAAACAACGAGCCCCTTGTCGGAGCAACTGGATTGGAGCTTTCCTTGCAGTCTGCAGATGCGGCATTGGGCGGATTGTTTTATGCCAAACTTTCTACTCCGTGTGCTCAGATAACGACTGCGCCGGTAAGACTTGAGTTAGAGCATGGCAATGCGAACGTGGTCTCTGCCCCAATGGTCGTAGCAGACATCGAGCTAGACGATATCTATCCGAATCCGGTTACAGACAAGGCCAATATCACCTTTCGTTTGCCTAAGTCTGTAAAGATCACCGTGCAGGTCACTGATCTTGTCGGCAACGTTGTTGCTACACTGGTAAACGCAGTTCTGCCATCTGGCGTGCACACAGTGGAATACGTCGTACGTAACACTGCTGTCTCGTCGAGCATGTACAATGTTGTTCTCGAGGCACCAGGCTACTCGGTAGTCAGACCGATGCTAGTTGTGAAGTAGCCGGCGGCTATCGCTTTCGCAACACCACGCGCTCTACGCGGCGCGGAGTTGCATGAAGAATTGAGCACTCGTAGCCTTCAAGTATCACAACATCTCCAGTTAATGGAATGCGTCCGGCATAGTTTGTGATCATACCACCAAGCGTCTCATAGTCATCGCTTTCCGGAAGGGGCTCCTGCAGGATCTCGTTTACTTCGTCAATATGAATTGACGCATCCAGTTCGATTGCATCCAGCGTCTGATTCGAGTGTAGTGGAGCTTCGTCGTCGTATTCGTCCTGAATGTTTCCAACAAGCTCCTCGATGATGTCCTCCAACGTAAGAAGGCCAGCTGTGCCACCAAACTCGTCCAGCACAATGGCCATATGCACCTTGTCGCGCTGCATATCTCGCAGTAAGCGCTTGATCTTGACATCTTCCTGGACGACATAAGGAGCGTGCAGGATATCCTGCAGAATGATCAGGTCACGGTGGTGCATCATTGTCAGTAGGTCCTTTGCATAGACGATACCAACGATAGAGTCTATCGACTCGGCAAAGACAGGAAGTCGCGAATAACCTTCACGCATGACCACATCAAGCATCTCAGATATCGGCAGCGCACTGTCGATTGCAGTGATCTTCGATCGTGGCACCATGACCTGCTCCGCAGTAGTCTCGGTGAACTCAAAGACGTTCTCGATCAATTCCTGTTCTGAAACCTCCAGTGCCCCCTGCTTCGAGCTCTCTGCGATAATGTAGCGCAGCTCATCAGGCGAATGTACGTCGTGTTCGCCGGCAGCGTCAATACCTGCAATGCCAAGCATAGCATTCGACATCCAATTCAGTGCGGCAACAATTGGACGAAAGACCACATAGAATACACGCATTGGAACGGCAACGGCAAGTGTTACCGCCTCGGAGCGCCTAATAGCGTATGTTTTTGGTGCCTGCTCGCCAACTACGATATGCAGAACTGTGATGATTGCAAAAGCAATAACAATCGAGATCGTATGAAGCACCTCCGGCGTCATACCTACCTGCATGGCCACGGCCATCTGCATTACTCCGTGAGCAACTACACTTTCGCCGATCCATCCAAGACCCAGAGATGCCAGCGTGATACCCAACTGCGACGCGCTGAGGTAGGCATCGAGATGCTCAAGGATATGCTTTGCAATACCTGCGAAGAAGTTGCCCTCTCTTGCGCGAATCTCGATTTGTGAGCTTCGCACTTTAACGATTGCGAACTCTGCAGCAACAAAGAACCCATTCAGGAATACAAAGAATAACGTAAGCGCTATATCACTGAGCATGAAGCTAATATAACCTATCGCAAGTGAGAGAAAGTTTGTGAAACGATTCGCCGCTCGAGATGATGCGAGAAATACAGGGACAGTACAGACTCGATCTCGAGTTTATCAGACTCACCTATCTCTGTCCAATGCCCTCTGCGCGAGGCATACATTGCTGCATAGGCACTTCGAGTCATCTGAACGCCTACACCTGAAGATGCAATGCTTCCATCAGTAACATCGATAACCACAGATGCTTGCTCGCCAAGGGGAACAAACTGCAGACCAAATCCCATAACGTCTGCAAGCCTGCAGCGCATGGCAACGCCAACGCTGTAGGCAAGTGATCTATCAACGGTGTCGAGCACATCAAGCGCCTTATGCAGCAGCTCGTATACCTGCTCATCTGACTGCTCCTGCGTCTGTGTACGCATGATCGCTTCGCACATCATGAGCCCACCCTGCAGGTGCTCCAGCGTAGAACAATTGCGCCTCTGCGTGATCGTTTCGGCCTGTGATAGCGTATGAAGTTCTTTGTTCTTGCCGTGATAGATGGTACAACGACAATGTGAAAGGGGCTCGAGAGCCGCACCGATTGCTGAACGCGTCGTCCGCACACCTTTGGCAACAACGTTCACCTTACCCAGCTCGCGTGTGTAGAGCGTAACGATGCGGGAAGAATCGCCGTAGCGTCTTGAATGAATAACGATAGATTCAACGGAGATGATCATGTCGCAACCTTATGATCTTCTTTATCAGTTCCACCGGAAGGGGCTTATCTATCGGGAATTGAATAGCACCCTTCGACCAGCGATAAGCCCCGAGCTCTTCCTTGATCGCCTCTATGCCCTTACCGGTAGGATAGAATCCAATATGCTTTGCGTAGGCTGCGAAATACACAAGCACACCACTTTTCAACCTGTAGGCAGGCATGTTATAGCTGATACATTCACGAACCTCTGGCACCTGTCGAGTAACAAGCCGCCGCAATTGCTGCAACTTCCGCTGCGTTGGCATTGGGAATGTAGTAATGTAGGAGTCGACGTCTTCGAAGCGTGTCATAAGTCTTCAGGCCTAAAACGAAAAAAGCCATACTCTAAAGTATGGCCTTTTCATACATCAAGCTCCGCAGCAGGGACTTGAACCCCGGACCCTCTGATTAACAGTCAGATGCTCTAACCAGCTGAGCTACTGCGGAATGAGGAGTGCGAAATTAACACTTCTTTGAAATCTACCAAGTTACCCGCGAAGTGTCTTTTTGAGGAACTCAACATCCTGGCGGACCTTTTTGTCCGTATCGATGTAATTCAGTATCTGCTGACACGAATGCAGCACCGTTGTGTGGTCGCGTCCACCAAAGTGCATACCAATGCTCTTGAGCGACGTCTGCGTTAGATTCTTTGCAAGGTACATCGACATCTGACGTGCCAGCACGATCTCGTGCTTACGTGTCTTTGCCGACAACAGTGCCGTATCAATGTTGTAGTACGTGGCAACTTCCTTCTTGATCTCATCGATCGTAAGGGTGCGCGTATTGCCTGCACTCGAGACACCACGAACCACCTCTTTGGCCAGATCCAGAGAAAGGTCGCGACGGTCAAGCGAAACCTTCGCAAGAATCGAGATCAGGCAGCCTTCAAGTTCACGAACACTACTCGTGATGTGCATTGCAACATATTCGAGAATGTCGCCAGGGAGATCCATTCCCTCTTCCATGCTCTTCTGCTGGAGGATGGCGATCCGGGTCTCAAGGTCGGGTGGCTGTATATCTGTTGTCAGACCCCACTGGAAGCGGGAAATCAAACGCTCGTCAAGATCTGCCAAATCCTTAGGCTGCTTATCCGATGTGAGAATCAGCTGCTTGCCGTCTTGGTGAAGTGCGTTGAATGTGTGGAAGAAATTGTCCTGTGTCTTCTCTTTTCCACCGAGGAACTGAATGTCGTCTACGATCAGCACATCTACACTGCGGTAGAAGTTTGTGAACTCAGGCACCTTGTTCGTCTGAATGGCATTGATGTACTCCATTGTGAACTTCTCTGAGTTCGTGTAGAGCACCTTCGCATGTGGGTTACGCTGCAGTACGCGATTGCCGATGGCCTGCACAAGGTGCGTCTTGCCAAGGCCGGTTGGACCGTAAATCACTAACGGGTTGAACTTCGTCTTGCCTGGGTTGTCTGCAACAGCGATCGCTGCCGAGGTCGCCAGCTGATTGTTCTCGCCACGGATGAAATTTTCGAATGTGTAACGCGGATTGAAGTACGTCGGATAGTGTGTTGTACGTACCGGTGTCTGCGTCTGCGGCTTTGCTTCGCTGAATGGAAGCGAGGGTTGAACCCCTCCACGCAATCCTGGAAGCTTTACCGTCTTGCGCTCCTGCAGCGAACTGCCTTCGTCTACAACAACCTCAAAGACAACCTTGGACTTTGGACCAAGAACACGCTGAATTGTTTTCTGCAACAGACTCGAGTAATGCTGCTCGATCCACTCATAGAAAAAATGACTCGGCAGCTCAAGAGTAAGCTGTGTGCCATCCCACTTGATCGGACGCATCTTTTCGAACCAGGTCTTGAATACCTGGTCTGAAACGTTATCGCGTACAATGTCCAAACAATCGCCCCAGAGACTTAGAGCGTCTGTTACACTTTGTTGCGATACCCGTGTCGTGCTTTTGTTCATATGAAGTCTTCGTAACTCACGTGGTTGGTCCCCCCAACTACCTAATTACTGCCCCTCTCTACGTATCTCTTTCCCCACACTTGTGTAGGGGATGCGAATATCATTTTCCACACCATCCCTTGCAAGCATAAAATGTGGTTCTTGTGAATTTTTTTTACTTGCTTAAGTGCGAAAACATTTTAGGCAAAACTCCTGCGTATTTTCGCGGCACGAAATCCTATTGTTCTGCAGAAAATACGGCATGACATCCACCCACCAAGAGTCCGGCAAAGAAATGGGCTTCCTCGACCATTTGGAGGAGCTCAGACGGCGGCTGTTGTACTCAACATACGGGCTCCTTGTGGCCTGCTGTGTTGTGGGGTATTTCGGAGACGAGATCATGAACGTGGTACTGCTGAAACCTGCCGTTGATTCGCATGTGAAACTCCAGAACATCGAGCCTTTTGGCCAGACATTCCTGTATTTCAAGGTCATTTTCCTATCGGGCATTATTCTTGCATTCCCCTGGATCCTCTATCAGGTATGGTGTTTTGTTGCTCCGGGGCTGTATATGACGGAGAAAAAGTGGGCTTTGCGCATTACCGTACTTACGAGCCTGTGCTTCCTACTGGGCGTGGCCTTCGGTTACCTGTTTTTGATTCCGAGCATGCTGAGCTACGTTACGGATTTTGCCAACCCGAACATTGAGAACAACATCCACGTTGGCAGTTATTTCAGCTTCCTTGTGAACATGCTGCTGGCTAGCGGACTGATTTTTGAACTTCCTATGGTAACGTTCGTGTTAGCACGGATTGGGATGGTAACATCAGCAACAATGACGAAGTATCGTCGACACGCTATCGTGGTCATTCTTATTCTTGCAGCCATCATTACTCCGTCTCCGGACCCCGTCAGTCAGCTTATGGTAGCTGTCCCGTTGTGGATCCTTTACGAGATCAGTGTAGTCGTTGCCCGGATTGTACAACCTAAACCGGCCGTATAACAAGCCCCCTTCATGAGTTCACACAGCATTTCGTCGATCAGCGCCCCCGTCTCAGCCGAAATTGAGCGTTTTGAGTCGTACATGCGCGATCAGGTGCGTTCACGCGCAGCGCTGCTTGATACAGTCGTGCGCTACATCATGAAACAGCGTGGCAAGCGGGTGCGGCCTGCGCTTGTATTCCTGTCGGCCGGGCTCTGCGGAGGCATCAACGAGCGGTCATTTGTCGGTGCAGCCATGGTGGAGCTTCTCCACACAGCCACGCTGGTACACGACGACGTGGTAGATAGCGCCGACGAGCGCCGTGGGGTTGCCTCGATCAATGCAGTCTGGAAAAACAAGGTGGCTGTCTTGGTTGGAGATTACTTCCTGTCAAGGGGCCTGCTGATTGCCGTAAATACCAATGAATTCGACTATTTACGCGTTACCAGCGAGGCGGTAAGACGCATGAGCGAGGGCGAGCTTCTCCAGATACAAAAGAGCCGGCAAAAAACGATCGACGAAGAAACGTATTTCCGGATCATATCGGACAAGACAGCATCGCTTATCTCCACCTGTTGTGAGGTAGGAGCTATCAGCACATCTACAGATGCGTCTGTTCGAGCCGCACTTCGCGAGTACGGCGAGTTGGTTGGTTTGGCATTCCAAATTCGGGATGATGTCCTGGACTATACCAGCAGGACGTTCATCCTCGGCAAACCGGTAGGCAACGACATCCGCGAGGGCAAGATCACCCTTCCACTTCTGCGGGCTATGCAGCAGGCCAGTGCCAGCGAATCAAAGAAGATGGTTGCGATCGTAAAGTCAAAAAAGGCCGGCACAAAGGACGTACAGCGGGTAGTTGATTTCGTCACAGGCCACAATGGTATCGATTCGGCTCAGACAACTGCCTATGAGCTTCAACAACAGGCGCGGGAGAAAATCGTCGTATTCCCCGAATCACCGTACAAAGCGGCACTCATGGACTTTGCTAACTTTGTCGTGACGAGAACTAGGTAGTACTTTTTTTATCGAGGTATTCGATGAACATGCAACCGCACAATGCGTTTTCGCAGGCAATCAGCGCGGACGTCATCCGCACATACGTACAACGAGTTTACGCGTGGATGGTCGGTGGTCTGCTCCTTACAACCGCCAGCGCCATACTTGTAGCCTCTAACGAGACTCTCCAGCAAGCCATCTTCGGTACACCATT
>JBEBCJ010000017.1:0-33234 GCA_041157865.1 Bacteroidota bacterium | reverse complement strand
AATCCGGAGTGAGGTCAGCAAATCGGATCGGTGACTTTGCGAATCGTGTCAAATGAGCAAGCGTGTTCTTCCAAGGCTTCCCCTTCCGTTCCGACATTGCGCGGTAGTACTCAATGAAATCCTCCCCCAACATATATGATGGCATGATGAGTCCAACCTGACGGGCGCGGAGTTCTTGTAGGCGTCTTGACCGCATCTCTTCAGCCAGCAATTTGTTCTCGCGATCCTTGTCTCGATCACCCGTTAGGTACAGCCGCAAGAATTCCCGGCGACGCCTTCCACCATCGTGGATGTCAAGGTACAGGTGATCGCCCTTCTTACCTGTTTGAACACGAAGGACCACTCCGCTGGCTCGTGTTGGCGCTGATGTTCTACGATGTGCCATAATGCGATCACTGACGTTTTACTGACGTTTTTAGTCCAAATCGACACAATTGAATCTAACACATTCGAAATGAAAAGCACTGTATCACCTTGTATTATTTAAACTTACTTGTTATCACTTGTATCTCTTTAGATGCGCTTTTATTTGGGGTTCGAATCCCTACGGGTCCGCCAACACACGCTTATTGGGGCACGATATATCGTGCCCTTTTTTTGTTTGTGTATACGTGATGGTGGCAGGGCATGATGTATCGTACCCTTGAATGGCAGTTAGCCCCTTTTCCTGAAGGGGGCGAGCATTTGCGAGAAGAACCCAGATGGGTAGGATTCTACGTTATCGAAGCCGAGCTCGATGTCACGTCCGTCGTGGGGCATGTACGAGGTGCCGAAGATCCAGTCCCACACGCTGAGGGTGAGGCCGTAGTTGACGCTCTTAACGCCTTCTGGGAGGTGTTTGGCATGATGCCAGATGTGCATCTGCGGTGAGTTGAAGATATACTGCAACGGACCCAGCGGCAGATAGAAGTTTGCATGATTCAAGTGGCCCACGGCCGTTGCAAACACGCCGGCAGCCATGAAGTCGATAAGGTCGAATCCAAGCAGTGCCAATGGTATGTATTCGAGCACGCCGTAGATGATGTTCTCCGCAAAGTGGTAGCGCAGGTGTGCTGCGTATCCCATCTGTTCAACACTGTGGTGCACCTTGTGGAATTGCCACAAGAAGTCCGAAGCATGGAGCAGACGGTGGATGTTCCACTGAATAAAGTCGCGCGCAACAAAAATGATCACGAGCAGCAACCATGGCGAGAGCTGCGATAGCGACGCATGGAAGGCGTTGAGATATGGAAACACGCTGGACAGGTGTGCCTTAACGTGCGAGCTGATGCCGTAGTATCCTACGGCACCAAACAGAAACACGTTGAAGAACATGTACCAGGTATCAAGCCAAAAGTCTTTACGCAAGACTGCTTGCCCCTTGCGCCATGGCATGATGAGCTCCAGCATCCACACTGCAACCGAAAGCGCCAGAAAAAGCCAGAAGAAGTTCGTCCAACTTGGCGTTGTGACCATCGTCCACAGATATCGGAGCTGATTCTCGTAAAAGGCTACGATGCTGTCCATGCTGCTTACTTGGTTGTTGTAGGCAAATCAGCCCCAGTCCATGCCTCGTAGCCGCCAGACATGCTCGAGACATCTTTCCATCCCCATGCCATCATTTTCTCCGCCGCAGAAGCGCTGCGTCTGCCGCGAGCACAGTACACGACCACCTTTTTGTCTTTGGCTACCTTTTTGATGTTGGTCTCGAAGTTGGCGTCGTAGAAGTCAACCAAAACAGCTCCAGCCAGATGTCCTGAATTCCATTCCTGTGGAGTGCGCACATCGACGAGTACAATGTTGCCCTTGTCAATCATTGCTTTTGCTTCTTTGGGCGACACGTTCTTGTATTGCTGTGCGCAGGCAATTGTTATTGATGCTATTGAAGCAAGCACCATGAGTAATGAGCGTTGTATCATGACTTGTCTCCACTCTCTATGTCGGCGATCGCCTTGTTAACCGTCGTCCATGGTCCGCCATTTACTGCCGTATACCCCTTCGCATTGGCATAGTCGGAAGCTTGTCCGCTACGACCGCCCGAGGCACAGCAAAACACGATAGGCTTTGTTGTAGGCAGCTTGCCCAGCGCATCAGGAATCTGCTGCAATGGGATGTTCGTTGATCCTGCAACATGACCGCCCGCATACTCACCTGGCGAACGAACATCGATAATTGTTGCGCCATTGCGCAATGCTTCGTTAAGAACCTCGTTGGAGCCCCCAAACGCTGATTTGAACATGCCAAACATAAATCGACCCCGTGACAGTAAAGTGTTGCGCCCTAGGACGTCACAACGTTACGGATATTGATGCGTTCACGGAAAGGGGCTCTGCAGGGATGATGCCCGGACCCGGATAGCCGTCGGCCCTGCGTGTAAAATAGCGTGCATCGAGTAGGTTGTTGATCGCAACATTCAAGCGAAAGCGATCAATTGATGCACTGAGCATGAGATCTACCACATCGTATGATGGAATCACGCCGGTTGCTGCCGATAGATCAAACTCTGCATTTGTTGCGTCTGCATATTGTTTTCCAACATGCGAATACAACAGCGATACGTTCAGGAAGTCAAATGCCATGCTCAACCCAGAACGCAGATTGACCGCTGGGGCATATTCAAGTTGCTTGCCGTCTATCGAAGCGATCGCTGATGATTGATACCTGCTTTGCAAAAGAGATGCATTCACGAGCCAGTCAATTGCTGCGCTCTGTTCGCCCCATCCAAGAAGCTTACTTACGTGGAGCTCGTGCACCCACTCTATTCCTCGAGAATAGGCATTGGAAAGATTGGTGCGTAGGCGATATGTCTTACCGGTCGGATCGGTTGTGTTGATCTCACCGATCCTATCGCGGTACTCAATAGCGAACAAAGAAGCGTCGTAATCAAGCCAATCAGAAAGCGATCCGCGCAGGCCAAGGTCTAACGTGTAGCCGCTGGCATCGCGTATGGATGGATCGACAACTAGTGTTGGACTTGTGATGCGTAGATCTGAGAAGTTGATTGCACGATAGTTCTGCGTTACATTGGCATAGAGTTCGGTAGTGCCATCACCTACTGTATACGAAACACCCATGCCTGCCAGCAGCACACTTCGTGCACGATCGAGCTGTTCTGTTGGAAACGTATACTGCGTTGTTCCTGCGCTGTCGGTTGTTGCAAGACGATATGTACCGTTTGCTGACGTCGAAATGTTCTCGTAGCGCAGCCCCGGAACGACTTTGAGTGCAGGCGTTACCTGCAGCACCAGTTCAGAAAACAATGCTGCGTTCGTGCTGGGATAGGTATAATCAAAGCCCTCGAGTTGCGATGGATTTGTAAACGTAAAGTCTGGGTTGCTGCCCGACGATCCGTTGCCTTGCTTGCGCGTTGCCGAGCCTTTGTATAGGCGCAAGCCCCCCAGTAATGAGAATGGCATCGTGCTCAATGAATCGTCGATGCGTACTGTAGTCTCATTGCCAAGGTTGAGGTATGTATCATCGATAACTGTTCGGACACCAGCGTTGTCGGTGATCGTGATCTTTGCAACGTTGCCAACTGAAACTCGAGAGCTTGAGTTAACGAAGGTGATTGAGCGAACGCGCATGCGGGGTGCAGCGCGCCAATCGATGGTAGCCGATGCCATGTTCCAGTCGATCGCAAGCCAGTTCCTGCTCCGCGATGATGACCGCGGATCGGCAAGGAACATGCTATCAGTCAATCCGCCTGGCTGCTGAGCCAGATAATGCATCGTTGTTGCATCTATCTTCAATCGCAGTGTCGGCGCAATCTGATGCGTTAAGGCTGCATATCCGAAGTTCTGATTGAATCTGCTGTTTGCACGCCACGCATCAGCTGCACGATGCTGAAAGATGCCGATATAGTTCGATGCACCAGACGTACCGCCAAGTTGGACATAGCCACTGGCTAGCCCATACGATCCAACGCTGGTAGTCACCTGAGCTTGAAGCGGCTCGTTACGTGCACCTTCTTTCATGATAAAATTGACAGTGCCACCGAATTGCGAACCATAGCGTAACGCTCCGGAGCCCCTTACCACATCGATATGATCTACTGCTTCGAGTAGAGGAGTGTAGTAACTTTCGGGGTAGCCAAGAGGATCAGCAGATATATCATAGCCGTTCTGACGGGTCGTAAAGTTGATCATGCGGTTGGGGTTTAGACCCCGAGCACCGATACTTAGCTGCAGTCCAGCTGGATCAGATTCCCACACATTTATACCGGCAACGCTGGCAAACGCTTGTCGTGCAGTGTTCGTAGATGTTACCATGGGAACATCAGACAAGACGATACGTTCTGTCTTCTTCGCAGCATACACTACACCAACACCAACCGCTGGTAGGCGGCTGATACGTGCCTCGTTTACGCCACGCTCAAGTACATCAATGGCCTCGAGTTTAATGGTATCGCCTATCCTGTGCTTGTGTCTGGCGCTTTTAGGCACGCTCGGCGGAGCCAACGGTAGATGGCCTGCGATTATCAGCGACACGAGGAACGAGGTGAGCAAGGGATTGAACTGCTAAATAGGACTTATATAGTCCGAAATTAATCCTTATTTGGATTAAGTCCAAATAAAGATTGGCCAACAGTGTCACGTTACCCCTACATCTGCGCACAAAGAACAACCGGGGCATTTTTTGTAACAGTATTCGGAGTACTCATTATGTCTTCTGACCTACGAGCTGGGATTCATCTGATCCTTGTACCATCCAAGGGAAAGGTGTTGTCAGATATTCTTGAGGAACCGCTGCAACGAATCATGGAGCACACGATCGTCGAGCGCAGTGGTTGCTACCATGCAAGTAGTCTACAGCGCGACCACCTTCACATTCTGATGTCTGTAGCCGGCATAGAGGGGTTGCACAGACTTATAGATTCACTAGTGACAGACCTACAACAGGCAATAGCTCAGAGCGAGCCGGCACTTGCCAATTTCACTTGGGACCAAGGCGTGCATGTAACACTGTTGCCGCCATGGCATATCGAGATCATGGCAAGCTTTGTGCGCGACCAACACCGATACCATCAGCGTCACACACTCGAGCAAGAGCTGGACGAGGTATTCAGGCCTAACTCTGTTTCAATGGATGAAGAGCTGGACGAAGAATCAGCCCTTTGTGTCAACTAGCACAGCAGAGCCTGCCTCGCCTCGAGCGATAATTGACATTGCCTTGGCGAATCGGTCCATTTCAGCAGCTGTAGTATAGACGGAGGGGGCTACTCGTAGCCCCTTAAAGTCTTCATGACCAATCGAGACAGTGAAAATGCGGTGCTTATCGAGAAGGTACGAGGAGACCTTGCCGGGATCTGTACCCTCGATATGCACGAGCCGGAGTCCGCATTGGTTGTCGTCGTCCTTAATGTTGGTAAGGAACTTGACATTCTCATACTTCTCAAGTTGATCTGTCCAAATCGTATGCAGATACCGCAGCCGTGCGGCCTTTCGTTCGCTGCCGAGTGCTCTGTGGAAGTGGATCGACTCGATAAGGGCATTATGCATCGCCGCTGGGTGAGTTCCGATTTCTTCAAACTTTCGAATGTTGGAATCCATTTCCTTCGGGGCTGCCATCAGCGGCCATATATCGGCGATGCGGTCTTTCTTGACGTATAACATGCCTGTACCGATGGGGCCCAGGAACCACTTATGAAGGGCTGTTCCGTAATACTCACATTCGAGGTCTCTCTGAGTGTGCGGAAAGTGCGAGAAAGCATGAGCCCCATCCACGAAGCATCGGATACCACGCGAGGCTGCAAGCCTGCAGACATCGCGCACGGGCAAGATCTGTCCGGTAAGAAACACCACATGAGAGATGTGAATGACCTTTGTCTTCGGTGTAATAGCACGTTCTAACGCATCGACAACATCACGACGGTTCATGAGCGGCGTGGGGAAGGACACCTTCTTGAGTACAATACCATCTCGACGAACGCGCTGATCCCACGTTGTTAGCATACGCGGGTAATCGTGCGTAGTCGTGAGAACTTCATCGCCCCTTTCAAGGGGCACCCCAAGCTGCAATGTCTGCAGGGCTTCACTGGCATTGCGTGTGATTGCGATCTCCTCTGGGCTTACAGCAAAGATCTCCGCCAGGCCTTCGCGGATGGTCTCTACCTGTGGTTCTTGGTGACGCCACATCTCGTAGGCTGGCATGTTGTTGGCTTGCTCGGTGTAACGCATGAATGCTTGCTGCACCGTGCGGGGCGAAGGAGACACGCCGCCGTTGTTGAGGTTGATAATTGATCTGTCTACATCGAAGGCCTGCTGGACGGTCATCCAAAAGTCTTCATCCCGGGCCACATCGAAGGCAGGCGCTGGGAACGTGGTCGGTAGCCACTGTGTTACGGCATGCAGTGCATCGGATGCGAATAATGCTGTTGGTCCGATCGCTGCCAGCGACCGAAGAATGGATCGACGAGAAGTCATACAAGCCCCCTGTATGGTTTGCGCGCTGGTTATATTCGCAGCTCACCTACGAAAGTACTACAATGAAGACCACAAACTTCCACGCACTTCACGTTGCGGCCGGTGCAAAGATGGTATCCTTTGCAGGCTTTGAAATGCCTATTCAGTATCCTACCGGCATCCTTGAAGAACACCGTATTGTCCGCACAGGTGTTGGAGTGTTTGACGTCTCCCACATGGGTGAGTTCTTCGTAAAGGGGGCTGATGCATTAGCCTTCATACAGAAGATCACGGTTAATGATGCATCCAAACTGTCTCCCGGCAAGGCGCAGTATTCAGCATTGCCACGTCCAGATGGCGGCCTGGTAGACGACCTGCTTGTATACATGCGTGGTGAGAATGACTACATGCTGGTTGTCAATGGAGCAAACATCGAGAAGGACTGGGCATGGGTTAGCCAGAATGCTGCTGGCTTTGCAAACCTCGACCTGACAAACCATAGTGATGACATCAACCTGCTTGCTGTGCAGGGTCCAAAGAGCATAGAGGTACTCCAAACACTCACGGATGCAAACCTTGGAGACGTTGCGTACTACAGTTTTGTCGAGGGACAGCTTGCAGGCGTTGACATGATTCTCTCCCGCACGGGCTATACCGGTGAAGTAGGCTTCGAGCTCTACTTCCGTGGCGATACCTCCGTGTGTGAAGCTGTGTGCGCAGCACTCTTCGATGCTGGCAAGGAAGAAGGCATCGCATGGATTGGTCTTGGTGCGCGCGATACGCTGCGCCTTGAAAAGGGATATTGCCTGTATGGCAATGATATCACCGATGAGACCAACCCGATCGAGGCTGGCCTTGGCTGGATCACTAAGCTTGCAAAAGGTCCGTTCAACGGTAGCGATGTAATCGCAAGAGTCAAAGAGGAAGGTCCGTCGCGCAAGCTCGTTGGATTCGTGATGCGCAGTGAGAAACTTATTCCTCGCAACGGCTACCCTATCGTTGTTAACGGCGAGACGGTAGGACAGGTAACGAGCGGCAACACATCTCCGGGACTTGGAACAGGCATCGGCCTTGGATACGTCCCAACAGCTTCCAGTGCGCCAGGCTCGATGATCGAGATCGCAGCTCGTGGAACCACGTTCCCTGCAGAAGTTGTCAAGATTCCATTCTGCTAAGCTAGTCCGATTGCATCGGGGCATCGTCATCAGGTTCTGAAACAACCTCAATTGCAACGCGTGCAGTACCAGCACGAATCATATCGAGATCTTTCGCTGCCTGCTTCGACAGATCGATAAGTCGTGTGTGTTTCCAGGGTCCGCGATCGGTAACCCGCACGACCACTTCCTTGCCGTTGGCCAGATTAGTGACCTTCAGCCATGTGTTAAACGGCAACCACCGGTGAGCGCATGTTCTGTCGTGCATATTGAACTTCTCACCGCTGGATGTCTTCTTCCCGTGGAACTGCTCGGCATAGTATGATGCCGTTCCGGTATCCGGCTTAAAGGTCATTACGAGTGCTGTGATTGAATCACTGAGGGTCCTTCCCGACGGCACCTTGGGCTTCTTTGCAACGGCTGCGGCGGCGGCAACCTTTGTCTCCAGGGTGCTATCAGTAATCACCTCGGCACCGACAGCCACCGAGTCTATCGCCTGCTGTTCAAGCTTCGCGATATCAGCTAGCTGGACAAGACTTACACGCTTGAGCGAGTCGGACCGCATGCGAAGAAACATTGATTCAATTCGCATACTATCACTGCGCTTCCACAGCACATCCCATACTGCACGGAGACTATCAGATCTGCGAAGTGTATTAGCCGCAGCCTTACGCAGGCTGTCGATGGACTCGTCTCCATGCGGCATGGCAGAAGCCCCTTGCGAAGCCAACATGATTACAGCAATGATTATCAGGAAAGGGGCACGCATGACGTTAAAAGTGTTTCGCTATGTGCCGACGCCGGAGCTGGTCAACAAGGTCGCGTACGTCCTCGGTCTGACCTCGTTTGCAAATCATGATCGACGATTCGGTCTCTATGACCACAAGATTATCTGCGTTGACCAGTCCGATTAGTCGTCCAGTCGTGCCATTCACCAGACAATTCGTGGTATTCACAGCAAGTACGTTACCTTCGAGAACGTTGTTCTTCCCATCCTTCATAGACATTCGGTAGATCTCGTCCCAAGTCCCAACGTCGCTCCAGCCAAACGAGCCTTCAACCACTCCAATCGTCCGGTCCTGCTCAAGCACACCAACATCGAACGACACAGATCGCATCTGACGGTAGATGCTTTCAAGCACGATGCCTTCGTCGGCAGTGCCAATGGCGCGTCCATACTGCGCCAATAGCGGCGCATGATCTGGTAGATATTCGTCGATTCGGTCGAGGATTGTGCCAACAGTTGCAACAACAATGCCACTGTTCCATGCGAAGTCTCCCGCGTCCACAAATCTCTGTGCCGTAGATGAGTCCGGCTTTTCGGCGAACGTTTGAACTGATTTAACAACTCCACGCAAAACCGGGTTATCAGTTGGCAGCTCGTCTCCTACCTGGATGTACCCATACCCTGTTTCAGCCCGGGTAGGCATCACGCCTATCGTGATGATGCGCCCCATTGCAAGAGCTGCTGCACAAGCGCGGTCAAGGATTACCTGAAACTCGCGAACATTGGAGATTAGGTGATCACTTGGCAGCACAACCATTACGGCATCATCTCCGAGTGTACGTCGAAGTCTGGTTGCTGCAAATCCAATTGCAGGAGCAGTGTTACGTCCAAACGGCTCAAGCAACAGTTGCGATTGGTGAATGCTTGGCAACTGGTCGGTGGCCAGCTGTTCAAAATCCGGAGTGGAAACAACGTATACATCGCTGCTATCGATGAACGGTGCAAGACGCGACACGGAGTTTTGAATAAGCGTGCCCTCGCCCAGGACATGCACAAACTGTTTCGGTTTACGCTCGGTACTTCGTGGCCATAATCTGACGCCGAAACCACCAGCCAAGACTACTGCAACAATCTTCATGCGACGAAACTACGGAGCCCCGTATCTTCGTGGCACATTATCCGGAGTAGAATTTATGCTTAGATCAATACTTGCCATTATTTTGATCATTACTGGCTCGCTTGTAGCCACTGCGCAGGACGACCGTCTTAACTCATTGAATTTCGATGAGGAACCCCTTCCCGAAGAAACGACACCCTATTCAGCCATCGGAGTCGGACCGGTACTAAGCCTGTACATGCCGAACGTGGCAGACGTTAACGCCAAAGCGGCAAGTCTGGGCCTTGGCAATATGAGCTCACCACTGCTGATGTTTGGAGCAGAGATCTATACTGCCGTTGGCATCATACCTAACGTCCGACTTGGCTTTTCATGGCTCTCAGGTTCGGCTGGTACAGCAGCCGATGTTGCAGTAGGCACCACTACTCTTCGCAGAAGTCTTGATTATCACGTTTCTACGAAGACACTCCACATCGACTACGCACTAAGCGCATCGAAGGCTTTTACGATTCTACCAGGTCTTGGATTCTGCTGGGGGAACACAATGATTGATGTCCGCCAAAACGACTCAAATGTTGATTGGAATGGTATCATCAATGCCTCGACATCCGGCAACAACACAAGTCTGACACAAAGCGCGTTAGTGGCATTGCCCCGCGTGAGTTTTGAGTACGTTCTGACGCCATTTCTCGCCATTCGTGTGCAAGGAGCATATGCCGTGCAGTTTTCGACATCAGAATGGCAGGCAAATGGGTATTCAACTGTAACCAACATGCCAAGTTCAGTGTCAATGAACGGTTTTTCTGCGCAAGTGGGCGTTTTTCTGGGGCTGTTCAATTAAGTTTGTGCGCTGAAAAGAACGCGAGGAGGGGGCTCGTAGCTCAACGGTTAGAGCAGCGGACTCATAATCCGTTGGTTGCTGGTTCAAATCCGGCCGGGCCCACACCACTGAACGTCTGATCGTGTAAGCATGGTCAGACGTTTTTTTTGAACTACACCACAGCATGCTTACCCGCGTCTAGACATACATGAAGCTGTTTGCTCTCTTATTCTGCGGAATGTCTCTTGCAGCAACTGTGATACTTGCACAGCAGTCAGAGGCCCCGCCTCTGCGAGTTTCGCAGAACACAGCATTTGGCTTTGGCGAGCGGTTGGAATATGACGTTGGCTACAAGTTCATCACCGCCGGCACTGCCGTGTTCAGCATTGGCAGAGATCCTGTGCGTCGATCTGGCAGACCATGCTACGACATCAGATTCGAAGTCAATTCACTGAAGTCACTCGACTTCTTGTACCGTGTTCGCGATCGTTACCGCACACTAGTCGATGTTGATGGTATATTCCCCTGGGCATTTCAGCAGTCCATAAGAGAGGGTGGCTTTAGCAAGGATTTTACAGCGACCTTCGATCACACACTAAAAACAGCAAAGACCACCGAAGGTACATTTTCAATCCCACAGTTTGTCCACGACATCGTCTCGGCATTCTACTTTGTTCGCTCAGTAGACCTTCGGTCGTACAAACCAGGACAGATTCTCTACCTTCAAAATTTCTTTGACAGGGCAACTCATGATCTAGCCGTCAAAGTTCATGGGCGTCAGCAAGTCGAGGTAGATGCAGGAGTATTCAACTGCATCGTAGTCGAACCAGTTATCAAGTCAGGCAGCTTGTTCAAATACGAAGGCAAGCTATTGCTCTGGCTATCGGACGATGAGCGTCGCATTCCTGTGAAGGTGTCGACCAAGATTGCTATCGGATCAATCGATGCCAAACTGACCGGCTATCAGGGACTTCGCGGTCCACTTTCATCACTCGTTAGCAAACCTGAGTAGTCTATGAACCTCTTTCGTTACCTAACCCTTACTGCGATCTCGGTTACAACGTTGTTCGCATCAGACGATGTCCTACAGAAGTTTCATGGGACCTACCGCGGACTTCGTACGATCTCATTCTCATTTTCAGGGGGCGGAGCACCTGCAGGGAGGATGGTTGCGAAGCGCGGTGGACTATACCGTGTAGTGTTGGGTGATAGAACCGTCGTAAGTAACGGCACCACGGTCTGGAATGCCACAGCATCAACAAAAACAGTGATCGTAAGCGACTATAGACCAACGTCCACAGATGTCTCGATTGAGCGTGTGTTCTTCGACGTTATGTCCGTGTATCGCAGCTCTGTTGTATCAAGCAAGAACGGCACGACAGTCATCCGCCTCGAAGCGCCAGATACACAGGCACAGATTGCCGGCATCTCCCGAGTTGATCTAACGTGCAACAGCAACCTTGTTGTGTCACATGTCAGCATTACATCGCAAGGTGCTGTATCAAACTTTGCGATTTCGAAGATCTTGACGAATGCCAAGGTGACTGAGTCTACGTTTACCTACAACGTGTCCAAAGGATGGCAGGTGGTAGATATACGTTAACATTGTTTTTACGTAACAAAAGAAAAAGGCCCGGCAGCACAAATGCTACCGGGCCTTTATGTTTTTCCGAGTCTGAATTACTTGACAACTACAACCTGCTGTGTTGCTACAAAACCACCAGCATTCATTGTGACGTTGTATGTACCTGCCGTCAGGTTCAGATCAGATGCGCTGAACTTGATCGCATGTGTGCCCGACTCTACCACGCCGTTAACGATAACGCCGAGTTCACGACCCATGAGGTCGCTAACAACCACGCGTACGTGCTGCGCAGCCGGAACAGCGATTGTTACGTTCGTAGCATCGAATGTTGGGTTCGGGAATGCTGTTGAGAGCAGATAGCCACCAGCGACAACATCATCTGTTACACCTGTTGTGATCGATGCAATAGCGTTGCGTGTCTTAACAGCACCGCAGAGGTTTGTTACTTCACAGTAGTATTCGCCTGCGTTTGCTGTTGAAGCATTCTTGATCTCGAGTGTTGCATTTGTTGCTCCTGGGATGGCAACACCGTTAACGTACCACTGGTAGTTATAGATGTTACGTCCTGCAGCAACCACAGACATTGTGATCGTTCCACCCTGTGTGAACTGCACATCCGCTGGCTGCGTCGAGATCTTTGCCAGTGGATCTACAACAACATCAACCAATGTTGACGTCTTTGAACCACATGTGTTCGTAATAACAACTGAGTATGAACCACCATCGTTATCTGCAGCTACACGTGATAGCGTCGAGGCTGTCTCGTTCGCAAGTACTTGCGTACCCTTCATCCACTGGAACGAAACATTGTCGCCGGAAGCTGCAGCTGAAAGTGTCATGACCTTGCCTTCGCAGATCGTGAGACCTTCTGGCTGACGCGTAAACTCTGGCGCTGTACCGGCTGTAACTGTCACTTCATTCGAGGTGAATGTCAGTTCCTTTGTGCCGAATGTCATAACGCAGGTATACGTACCGTTGTTTGCCTTGCTGAAGTTTGCTACTTCAAGAGCTGCACCTGTTTGGCCTGCAAGCTTTACGCCATCCTTATACCACTGGAACGCTGCGTTGCCTTCTGGCAGTACCGTTGGGTTTGCACGCAGATCAAGATTAAGTGTACCACCTTCACAAAGGTTTGGCGTCATGTTCGATACTGCTACCAGAGGGATGAACACGCGGGCCGACTTCGATGTTACAACACCGCAGAAACCTGTAACCTGGCATACATAGGTGCCAGCTGTATCGGCTGCGCCTGCATTGCGGACTGTAAGCAATGATGAGCTTGAGCCTGTGATACGACCGTTGTCTGTGATCGGTGTGTCTTCGTATGAAGACGTGTTGGCATTCCACTGACGCTTCATCCATGCATAGGCCGGTTCGAAATTATTCGGCGCGCCGATGGCTTCGGCTGCGATCGAAAGATTGAATGAACCGCCATCAGCAACTGGCTGCGATGAAGGCTGATCTGTGATCTGCGTCGGACGAACAACGATAACCGAGGCGCCTTCTGTTTCGAGTTGTACGTAGTTCGTGCCGTCATCTGCCTTGACCATGCAGGTGTATACACCTGCTGTTGAGTACTGGGCATTGTTCAGTGTAAGGATGTTACCCTTCTGACCTGAGAGCTCAGCGCCGTCCTTGTACCACTGATACGTTGATGTTGCGCCCGGCGTAACATCAGCGATTGCGATCAGTGTATCGATGCCGCCTACGCAGACATATGCACTTTCTGGCTGGCGCACGATAGCGATCGTTGGGATCATTTCATGAGCACCCATGTATGGCTTCGTACGCTGGCTGCCGTCGATGTCCTCGTCGACAACACCAAGAACAAGATTGCTGCCCCAGAGTTCACGCTGAATGGTCTTCAGGTGAAGATCAGTAGCTGCAACAAAGTTCACTGCAACAGATGCAGAGTTTTGGTCGCGGCCCGAGCCGGCGCGCCATGATGCGAGTGGGTTGGCACCTGCGTTACGAGGCACGTTTACGCCACCCCAATACACAAGGTTTGTACCCGTGGTCATCATGTTGTTGAAGTCCCACGTAAAAAGTGGGTTAGGTGTAGCGCTGGTAAAGTACGCAGCATAGCCACCGTTTGAGCCGTTGCCGAAGTTGTGGAAGATGTTGTTCGCGCCGATCAGCTGTCCGCCTACTGCATCTACATACAAGGCGGCTGATACTGATGGCGTACCAACGATGTTCACGGAGTTGTGGAAAAGCCAGTTGTAGTTCACTGGGCTGGTTTCAACGATCATACCGAGTACCTGAGAGGTACCACCGGCCGTTACCATGTTGTTCCAGATGTCCAGACCGTACGAAAGCTCTGCAAGAAGTCCTTCCACGCTGCCTGTTGTCAGAACAGCATTGACTGTGTTGCCTGCAATAGTGCCGTCGATCGCATTGAAAACGTACAGACCAATAACATTGGTCGCACAATCACACGTGGTTATGACGTTTCCTTCGACACGAGGAGCACCGCCAGAAGCGACTAGTCCGATACGTACGTTCTCAAACTTGTTACTCGAGATAAGGAACTGTCCGCCAAGTGGCGACTCTGTAACCAACGAGTAATACAAATTCTTGAAGGTACATCCTGTGATAACATTATTGGCAACGCTGCTGGATGCTTCAAGGTTAACGCATATGTTGAAGTTGTGCGCAGCAAACGACTCTGCGCCTTGGAAGGCACATCCTTCGATTGTCACGTTGAGGGCATCGTCCGACTGGAGAAGCGAGCTTGTGCGCGACATATTATCGGCCACAAACTTCAACCCACGAACTGTGAAGCGGCTGCTGCCGCCGTCGAAGTACATGACTGTTGGATACTCAATCCTGTCGTAAACCGAGTACGCATCGTACATTGTTTCTGTCAGAACAACTTCATCCCCTGCGCGCTTCTGCATGGTGAGCGTTGCAAAGTTTGAGCTCGTGCTAGGAACAATGATCTCCTCACGGTATGTACCGGCGAGAAGCTCAACTTCAAGATCGCCGCTTAGACCCGCGACAGAGATGTGTCGCATGGCAGCATTGATGCTTGGGAATGTGCCGGCATTGCCGTTTTGAGCTACAACAACCTTACCTGCTACACGCGGGGCAAGCTCTGTGACGTGACGGTCATTGCCGCTGTTGATGTCAGCCTGGCCGTTTGGATTTGCCGTGGTCATGCTCAGCGTATTCATCGACATCTTGGCGAACGTTACAGTTCCCAATGTTACTGTACGCTCCTGGCCTGGTGCGAGCACTGGCTGAGGATAGTACTTGACTGCTGTCTGAGCAACACCGTTGATCGACCAGTTGATCGTGAGCGAGTCTACATTGTTCGTGCCCCAGTTCTTCACAACTGCCTGGATGGTCTGCGCTGTTGTTGCGTTGAACTTGCTTGTTGGTGAAGCAAGACCAAGGATGCCTACATCGTTGTTGTGTGCAGGAGCCTGACGCTCGCGGAACGTAAGGGTTGTACCTACTGACGGAACAACGTTCTGACTCATCAGCGAGTATACCGCGGCATTCTTGAAGTGTGGGTTAGCCCATGACGCAACGTACTGATGGACATGCACACCAACCGTCTCGTTACTGCCGTTTGTAGCACCCACCTGCATCATGATCGGAGAGTTCACAGTCATCGGTCCGTAGACGATATCGATACGGCTTCCATTGACTGTTGTGTTTGCTTCGTAGACCTTGATCTGGAAGTTGTAGGCATCGCGTGCGATGTTATCTGTGTAGTCACGCGTGGCATTCTTCCACTGGACTGTAAGTACGCGGTTAGGAGCTGAGCCGGTGACTTCGTAACGCACGTCTGCTCCGTTACCAAATCCTGTCAGCCCACTACCGAACGCCGAAACTACCGGTCTCGCATTTTGTAGCGGGTTGAAGTAGGTGTTCGATCCATTGAAACAGATCGCTCCACCACCGTTGACCCAGACCGAGTTGTATGATACACCAGCATAGGTCACATTGAACGGAAGTGTGACCTGCACATCTCCTGAATATGCCCAGTACGGCGTCGTGTTATTCCAGACCACTGTACCACCAGTGACTTCGGTATACGCACCAGCAGAGACTGCTACCGAACGATTGAGAGGTGCTTGTGCACCAGACTCGACCGATGATAGTACGATAACTGCAAGCAGCGCTACCAACGTTGTAACGTTGCGAAGCATAGCTCCTCCAAATGATATATGTAAATGTCGATTTCGTTCCATCAAGAAAACAATACACAGCATGGACACACTTTGCCCATGCAGCATAAGTACCGAAAATAGGTAACCGTAAGCAACCATACAACCTTACGATTACCATGTAGCCGAAGCAATTTGCGAACCAAAAATAATTCTACCGCGTAAATGGCTCTACCATCTGCTTTTGCCACGCACTAAGTTGTTGTTTTTCAATGATTTGCCGGATCTCTGAGCGATAACTTGTGATTTCGCTCATGGTGGTCAGGGTTGATGATGCTACGGCGCTTAGGCGATTATTCGTACTGAACAGGGCCTGAAGCATGTTTTCGACAGCTACTGTTCTAAACATACCCAACCTTTTGAACGCCCCCATAGCATTCTGGCGTGTAATGAATTCCCAGCCCGGACCAGTTAGATCGGCCAATTCATCTAACGCAGAGTGTTTGCCGTTCATGTACTCGATCTCGAGGCGCGCGATGCGCACACGCTCGTGCGGTCCGCGAACGTCCTTCACGCGGTCTGTGTATGATGTTGCCCGTTTGGGAAAGCTAACTGCCAGCTTTGAGAGTACCGTCTGGATGATCTGGTAGGACGAATCGTTCAGCATCCGCTCAAACGAACTGCGGAGGACTTCTGGAACAACTGTCACGCTGTTGACAGCTGCCTTACGAACGTCTGCTTGCTTGTCCTCAAGACCTGTTTTCACAAGTGCCCAAGCCTCGGGGAATCCGTTCTTTGCCAGCTCTGCAGCTTGCTGCACTGCCTCTGAGCGCATTGCAGAGAATTGTTCGCGCTCGAGTACCTCCATGAGAATGGCTATACGGTCCTTCCCCCTTGTTGAGTCTCCGCGCATAGATTCAAGTGCGTCAAATCGGTCGATCATATTGGGTGCCGACTTCAACTGGGCTGCCTTTTCTTCCCAGCGTTTGTCGAACGTTACTTTTTTCATGACATACGACCCTGGGTCGAACAGAACGAATGCAACCTGCTTGTTTTGTGCGTTAGGAACCTGCACCACAGCATTTTTCGTATCAATGTCTACCCTCACGCGGTCGTTTGTATTGTCTGTGTACCATGCCTCAACTACAATTGGCATGCGAAACGAACCCGTGAGCTCGTCCATATGGTGAATCTGTTCTACATCTACTCTGGTTGAAGGTACCGTGCCTGCTCCCTGCTGCATGGCACTCTTGCTCCACGAAACCTTGTAATGGGGCTCGCCACCCTTGTAAAGCCATTGATCAAAAAACCACTCGGGCGAAATGCCAAGGGTATCCTGGAAGGATAGATAGAGATCGTTTGTCTCGACGGTTTGATACATGTGCTTTTGCAGGTAGTTCTTGATAACCCGCCGCAGGGCATCTTCGCCGAATGTATATGCCATCATGTCGAGTACAGCAGCCCCCTTGGGATAGATTCGCGCAGAGCCGGCCGTTGGGTGCACAATTGGCAAGCGGTCTTTTTCAGAGGCCCCCAAGGCAGCCTTGTGCATGCCTCGTCGTCCCCATTGATAGCCGTCCTCGCCCCCCAAGGCTGGTGTCTTACGCGTAAAGACATGTGGGTAGAACGTGGCGAAGCTCTCCTGCAGCCACACAGATTTCTGACTGCGCGCTGTTACAAGGTCGCCGAACCACTGGTGTGTTAGCTCGTGCACATTTGTACCCACATATGAGCGATCAAGCCAGCCCCTTGCATCAGTCTGCGAAAAATCTCCGAAGACCGTTGCAGTTGTGTTCTCCATGGCACCAAAGATGTAGTCGGCCACCGGCACTTGACTATACAGCTCCCATGGATACGGGATGCCGATATACTCCTCAAGGAAATCCATGGCCTCCGAGCTGTAGCGATACGTCGGCTCTATTCGTTCGGGGTACTCTGGATAAGTATACAAGCGCTGCTTTACACCACTTTTTGAGATACGCTCGGTGATGTCGTAATGTCCAATGGCCAGCATGAGCAGATACGAGGCGTGCGGGCGTGTCATTGTATAGTGCCAGGTCTTCGTGCCATCAGCATTGAGCGCCGTACCGAGATGCGTGCCATTTGAAAGCACCTTGTAGGAAGAGTCGAACGTGGTGATGGTCTCCGTGATCATCTTGTCGTTCATTTCATCGTACATCGGTATCCAATGCCGGTTGTCTATGCCCTGACCCTGCGTCCAGATCTGCTTGCGCATTCGCTTCGAAGGATCATTCCACCCGATAAAATATATGCCCTTGCGCGGTCGTGCCTCGTAGGTAAAGGTTATCGAATCTTTTGTGTCCCATGTAAGAGGGGGCTCGGGATAAACAATCACAGATGTGTCCGTCGTGCGGTACCGAAGTTTACGTCCACCTATGGCTGCGCTTGTAATGTCGATCTTGATAGCGTCAAAGAGAATCGTATCAACCTGACGCTGCAGAACGTTGAAGACGTGAGTTACCTTTCCCAGAACAAGGCCCTGTTCTGGTTTGAAGCGCACGTCTAAGGTCATACGCTCTATATCTACGGGCCTTTCACGTGGTTCTGACCCAGGCGCGTCGATGTATGTGGTTGTGTGAACGTATGGCGTCTGCGCCATTACGGTAATCGGAATCGCGATTGCGATCAAAGCGATGATGTACTTCATAGGCAACAAAGATATCGGTTCAATCCGGTAGATTAGGACATGATCAATCTGCTACTCGTAATGGCTGGTGGCGCAATCGGTAGCGCATTGCGTTATGGCGTTGGGCTCCTGCTGCCTGCGGCAGCGACGAGTTTCCCAGCGGCAACAATACTAGTAAATATCATCGGCTCGTTCGTACTGGGTTTTACTATCGGCACAGTCGGTACGCCTCTTGAGCTTCATCCCCACATGCGTCTGCTGTTGGGTACCGGTCTGTGCGGGGGCTTTACCACCTACAGCGCATTTGCTGTCGAGTCTGCTTTGCTGCTCGAAAACCGCGAGCCTTTGATAATGGGAACCTATGTCGTATCGACGATCGTTGGTTGCGGATTGGCAGCGCTGGCAGGCATCGCGCTTAGCCGGCATGTAGCACATAGCCAGTGATTGTACTTTATCCACGACCCATTCGTCCTAGGCTCCACATGAACTCTATAGTCTTTCGCATGCTCTTTGGGATGTTTGGTCTGCTGGCACTGACGTCTAGCTCGCAGTCGTGCACTCCTGCAGAACACCATGTACCACCAGCAACCGTAACAGGGAACACTATGACACCTTCTAGCAATACGCGCGATACAGCAATACTTGGAGGGGGATGCTTCTGGTGTATCGAAGCTGTCTACGAACTCATTGATGGAGTGATATCTGTCGAGAGCGGCTACAGCGGTGGTGTGGTAAAGAATCCGACCTACAAGGACGTGTGCGCTGGCACTACCGGGCACGCAGAGGTTTGCAGGGTTACCTTCGACACGGAAAAGGTATCCTACGCAGATATACTGCAGATGTTCTTTGCCGCACACGACCCTACCACCCTTAACCGTCAGGGTAATGACGTTGGCACTCAGTACCGCAGTGTGATCTTCACCACCTCGGCCGAACAACGGCAGACGGCTCTGGCATATATCAAGCAGTTGAATGACTCGAAGACTTTTGCCGAACCTATCGTCACAGAGGTTGTCGATGAAGAAGTCTTCTATCCAGCCGAGGACTACCACCAGAACTACTACGAGCAGAATGGCGGACAACCCTATTGCGCTTTCGTTGTCAGACCCAAGGTAGAGAAGTTTCAGAAGCAGTTTCAAGACCGATTGCGCTCGAAGTAGCCCCCTACCAGATCATGACCTCAACACGACACATCGACATCAAAGGAATGCACTGCGCAGCATGCAGCAGCCGTGTCGAAGAGCAACTGCGAACTCTGGTTGGTGTTAGTGACGTTAGCGTGAATCTGATCACGAACAGCGCAGTGGTTACCCTAAGCGGCAGTGTGAGGGACGAAGACCTTTCACATGCCGTTGCAGAAGCTGGATACACCGCTGAAGCCGTATATGAAGAGCGAATCTCCTCGTCGCAAGCAACCGCCGAGCGCTTAGATGTACCGATCGAAGAATATCAGACAGCTCTTCGAATAGCACTCCCTGCAACTGCCCTTGTGATGACAATATCTATGCTGCCAATGGTGGTTTCAGAGGTCCACCATGCATTACATCCGCATTTGCAGCTGGTGAATGTGCTTTGCCTTGTTCTCTCGACTACTGTGCTCTATGCTGGACGAAGGTTCTTTCAGGGGGCCGTCAATGCCGCACGTCATCGCACGGCAACAATGGATACGCTGATATCGATAGGTACGGCTGCGGCGTGGTTCTTGAGTGCAGTTGTAACAGTAGACCCGCAGTCTTTGCCTTTTCTTGCGGACCATATTGGCGCATACTACGATACAACGTGTACGATCATCACTCTTGTGCTGGTTGGCAAGTTTCTGGAGTCGCGGGCAAAGAAACGAACATCCGAGTCGTTACTTGCTCTGATGCAGCTCCATCCTACTCATGCCCGCGTGGTTCGTGACGGCAAGGATGTTGATGTACCTCTTCGCGATGTGCATGTGAACGACGTGCTACTTGTTCGACAGGGAGAGAATGTTCCTGTGGACGGTATTATCATCAGTGGTCATGCCACTGTCGATGAGTCGATGCTGACAGGTGAAAGTATTCCCGCAGAGCGGTATGTCGGTGCTACGATCACCGGTGGCACCCAGATCGTCTCAGGCACACTAACCATGACTGCCACAGCAGTCGGCTCAGATACCGTTCTCTCTCGCATTATCGCAGCCGTGGAAGCCGCCCAGTCATCAAAGGCTCCGATTCAACGTTTGGCCGATAAGATCAGCGCTGTATTCGTACCAATCGTTTTGGTGCTTTCTGCACTTACCTACGCTGTATGGATGATTGCAGCCTCCGATGCCTACTCACATGACCAAGCGCTTGTATCGGCTATCGCGGTTCTGATCATTGCATGTCCATGCGCCCTTGGGCTTGCCACACCAGCTGCTGTTATTGTAAGCAGCGGCGTTGGTGCTAGAAACGGCATTCTGTTTTCATCGGCGGAGGCAATCGAGCAGCTAGCAGCTGTGCACACCGTAGTCGTCGATAAGACCGGCACGGTAACCGAGGGACGCCCTACCGTTCAGTCTGTTACATATGTCGATGCATGCCCGGTCGATTTGCATCGTCTCCAATCGGCAGTTGCGTCAATCGAACGTGTTTCCGAACACCCGCTTGCCGCAGCCATAGTCTCATGGGCACGGGCGCAGGGGGCTGACACCCACGAGGCCATATCGGTTACAACCATTCCCGGCAGGGGCGTATCAGGTCTGGTAGACAAGTTGCGTGTTCGAATCGGCAACCAGCTGTTCATGGAAGATTCACTCCTGCTCATTCCACCAAGTCTGCTCGAGGCATCTCAAGAGTTTGGAAGGGCGGGAAACACAACCGTCTTCGTAAGCATCAATGGAGTCGTCTGCTGCGCTATCGCAGTCGCAGACAGCATTCGTTCGACAAGCATGGAAGCGATTCGGGAGCTTCGCGCTCTTGGTATAAGCGTTGGTATGTTGACCGGCGACCGTGAACTGCCTGCCAATGCCGTTGCCAAGCTCGCGGGCATAGAGACAGTGCATCACAGCTTAACTCCGGCAGAAAAGCTAGCTGTTATTGAAACCATGCAGCGGCGCGGTGCGATTGTATGCATGATTGGAGATGGCGTTAACGATGCTCCGGCTCTGGCACAGGCTGATGTTGGCATAGCTCTCGGGTCCGGAACAGATGTCGCAAAGTCAACGGCCAACATCACATTGATGCGCAACGACCTGCGCGATGCTGCCAGCGCCATTCGACTTGCAAAGAGGACCATGCAGATCATTCGTCAGAACTTCGTCTTCGCCTTCATCTACAATATCCTCGGAATACCCCTTGCCGCAGGCGCGCTTCTTCCATTGTTGGGCATCCAGCTTACACCAATGTTCGCTGCTGCAGCCATGGCCTTGAGCTCCGTAACAGTGCTCTCAAATGCACTGCGTCTTCGCACGTGGAGGTAGGTGTGGATTGTTCCTAGCAATAATCGTGCTAAATTTTGGCACGTATGATATTGCTTGATCAATTGCTCATCCAGGAGCAGGTTCTCAGCACTCATTTTGCATGCGATCTGAAATCGTGCAAGGGGGCCTGCTGCACCATGAGTGGCGGCGCTGGGGCTCCGCTGCTCGAGAGCGAAGTGTCGTTGATCCGCGATGTTGTACCTGCCGTGATCAACTATCTACCAGCGCGGTCAAGGGAGTTGCTGGCTAATCAGGACCCGGTCGAGGGTCCGGAGGGCGATCGGAGTGTCGCATGTATTGATGATGCCGACTGTGTGTTTGTATACTATGAAGACAGTGTTGCCAAGTGCGCAATTGAGAAGGCATACTTCAACGCAGAGGTGGAATTTCGTAAGCCACTTTCTTGTCACTTGTTCCCTATTCGTGTGGCCAACTTTGGCGGACCCTATCTGCACTATGAAATGATTGATGAATGCGAACCTGGTCGTGCACTTGGCCAGGCATTGGGACGTCCACTCATAGAATCCCTGAGGGATGCGCTTGTACGCGCATATGGGGAGCAAATGTATGAGCGCATCGTTGCTTCAGCGCAGGCAGGCGAAGGGACGCACCAATGAAACTAGGCCTCAATCTTCAGACTTCGCTGCAGCAGTCATTGACGCCGCAGCAGATACAGTATCTCAAGATGTTGCAGCTGCCAGCACTTCAGTTGGAGCAGCACGTGCGGGCAGAGCTGGAAAACAATCCGATGCTTGAAGAGACATCTGAATTCGAGCCAACTGCTGAGGAATCTGAACGTGTAACCGGCGACACCGACGCCCAAACGGTATCGACAGCATACAACGCCCCGCCCCCTGAGTTGTCTGATGTGCCTCACTCGGAAACGAACCCCCAAAACGATGCTGCACTTGAGTTCGACCCACAGGATGCGTTCGAGTTCCAGAAACTGCTCATCGGGGAAGACTCCACAAAAGGCGGTTCGTCTGACACGTACGGCTTTGACGACGATGAAGATGACTTGTCGTATCAGTTCCGCGAGGTACAGACTCTCGAAGAGGACCTCTTGGAACAGCTTCGGTATCTACCCTTAAGTGACGAAGAACGCTTGTTTGGCGAGTACATCATCGGCAACATCGACGAAGACGGCTACCTACGGCGAGACATGCTTGAGCTGATTGAAGAGATGAACGACAGATTCTCAGAACACAACCTGGCTGTACTGAATGTTCGTGCAGGAAGCCGGGTGGCGATGTATCAGCAGGATGTGATTGACAGCATCATGCGGGAGTTGCATCCATTAACGCTGATGCGTGGCGAGAATGTTCTGCGCAAAGTTCAATCTCTCGACCCCCCAGGAATTGCCTCGAGAACAGTACAGGAGTGTTTGATCGCACAGTTGCGTTCGATCGAGAAACCAAATGCTGCGCAGAAGCTGGCCAAGCTCGTGCTCACAGATGCATACGAAGCGTTCGCAATGAAACACTACCACATCATCGAGCGTAATCTTGATGTGAGTGAGGAGTATCTACGTGAAGCCATCGAAGTGATACGCAGGCTTACTCCAAGACCGGGCGCTGGAACGTTGGGTCCGGAAATGAACACAGTGGTTCCAGACTTTACCGTCGAGAGCACAGAGGACGAATTAGACTTTCTGATAACAGTAAATGATTCTCGCCTGCCGGTGTTGCGCGTGAGCGGCGCTTATGAGCGCCTGAAGAAGGAAGCCAAATACCACAAGTTCAATCGAGAAACACGCGAGTTCCTGCGTAAGAAATACGAGGATGCGAAGTTCCTGATGCAGGCGCTGCGTCAGCGTAAGAATACCATGCTTAAAGTTATGACCGCCATCGTTGGTCTGCAGCAGGAGTTTTTTCGAAGAGGGCCAGAACACCTTAAGCCCCTGATCTATAGGGACGTTTCCGAGATCACAGGAATGGATATATCCACAGTATGCCGAATCGTTAACGGCAAGTATGTGATGACTTCATTTGGCACGTTTGAGCTGAAGTACTTTTTTAGCGAGTCGCTCACAACGGACGACGGTGAAGAAGTATCAACACGCATCATAAAGCAGAAGATCAAGGAGCTTATCGATGCAGAGTCAAAGAAAAAGCCGCTCAGCGACGATAAGATCGGCAAAGACCTCAAGAAGCTAGGCTACAACGTAGCACGGCGCACAGTAGCTAAGTACCGTGAGCAGCTGCGCATTCCTGTTGCGCGCCTACGCAAAGAACTCTAAGCCCTGCTCTCAGGACTGCCGAGGAACGAACAGCTTCATGGAGATATCTAGTGCAACAGCGCTGTGTGTGATTGCCCCGACACTGATAAAGTCTACACCAGTTAGGGCATAATTACGAATGTTATCATACGTAATGCCGCCGCTGGCTTCGGTCTCCAATGCATGATCAACGAGCTGGACACCCAGCTCTACTTCATCTGGCGTAAAGTTGTCAAACATCACTCTATGCACACCAGAGCAGGCAAGAATTTCCTGCACATCTTGGAGATTTTGCGCCTCTACCTCGACACGCATGGTCGGACGCGACCGCATTTCTTCTGCGATCATTTCTACTGCCTGCCTTATCCCCCCGCAAGCAGTTATGTGATTATCCTTGATCATGACCATGTCGTAGAGACCAACACGGTGGTTCTTAGCCCCACCAACTGCCGTGGCATACTTGTCGAGCAGTCGCCAGCCTGGGATAGTCTTTCGCGTATCGAGAATGCGCGCATGCGTGCCTGCAACACGCTCAACGTATTGATGCGTCTTCGTGGCTACCCCACTCATGCGCTGAATAAAATTCAACGCTGTGCGTTCGCCAGATAGCAGAGCAGTGGCAGGTCCCGTGACCGATGCTATCACTGTGTTGGCTGGCAGATAAGCCCCTTCCTCAACAAGAATATCTACGTGCACCGAATCGGAGAGCTGCCTAAAGATGATCGGTATGATTGGCAGTCCACAAACAACTCCCTCTTGTTTGAGAAGAAACCTTGCAGAACCTTGCGACTGAGGATCGATTGAAAGGTCACTTGTGATATCACCGGTGCCTATGTCCTCGTGCAAAGCGAACTGAATCAGGCGCAGCACTGAAGAATCAACGGGGAATTTTACCGGTTTATCACTCTTGCTCATACATCGAGATCCACAAAGTGAAAACGATCTGCGTCAAATAGACCTTTGTCAGTCAGCTTCAGCGAAGGTATCACAGGAAGAGCCAAAAATGAAAGTGTCATGAAAGGGGCTCGCAATGTTGACCCCAATCCCTTGACCCATTGATCAAGAAACTGATAGTGCTTGGCAACAACTGTTGCAGGTTGAAGCGACATAAGACCAGCTACTTCGAGTTCGAGTACTTTGGTATCTGAATTGCATGATGCGCTGATACCACCCTTGCACTTGATAAGGGCATTGACGGCATCAGCAATGTCTTGGTCATTCGTTCCGGCAGCTACGATGTTGTGACTGTCGTGTGCCACGGTGCTGGCAAAGGCACCACGGACAAGACCGATGTTCTTAACGAATGCCACAGCAGGCGGCGCTTGATAGTAGCGGTTGACAACAACGATCTTGCAAAGATCGGGGTCGTTGATACTTACGATCTCCTGACTCGTGATCAACTCTCCATCATGCACAATAATGGCGCGTATGTTCTCGCCTAAGCCTCTGTAGGCGATGTCGCCGATGGTAATCTCGCTAACATTGAAGTTATTGATAGCATCAGCATCTGCACGCAGCCAGGAGGCCTCGCCGTTCGATGCAACGAGAGCGCCATCAATCCATGTCTGAGCCACATTCATACGCTCTAGATCGTCGACTACGATAAAATCTGCTGGCTCGCCAACACGCAGCAAACCCACAGGAAGACCATAGTGCTCTACAGGATGTACAGATGCTGCACGCAGGACGTCGTAGATGTTGTGTCCGTTTGCAAAAGCTCTTGAAACAATCCTATTGATATGACCAACCATCAGATCATCGGGATGGATGTCATCGCAGCATAGCATAACCGACTCGGGATGCGTAGTAAGCAACGGATGAAGTGCATTAAAGTTTCGAGCGGCCGAACCCTCTCGTATCAGGATCTTCATTCCGGCAGCAATCTTCTCAATTGCCTCTTCTATCATCACACATTCATGATCAGTTGAAATGCCTAACGAAGCATAGGCCACTGCCTGCTCACCGCGCAGTCCGGGCGCGTGACCATCAATCACTCTACCGAACGCACGCGCGACCTCGATCTTGTCGCATACAGCTGGATCACGATCAAGAACGCCGGGCCAGTTCATCATCTCGCTCAGATAGCGCACCCGTTCGTCACGAAACAGCTCGCGTATATCATTGGCGGTTATCTCGGCTCCTGCCGTCTCAAACGCTGTAGCAGGCACACAGGAAGGGGCTCCAAAGGCAAACTTCAGTGGCGTGCGCGCCCCGTTGTCGATCATGTACCGAACACCCTCAACACCACAGACATTGCCTATCTCATGCGGGTCACTTACAGTTGCAACAGTGCCATGCGTAACCGCTATCCTGGCAAACTCGCTTGGGATAAGCATCGACGACTCAACATGCACGTGAGCATCGACGAGTCCCGGCATGATATAGACGTTCTCTGTAACTGAATCATCCTGCCAAACAGCAGTAATCAGGCCATCCGACCATTCGACAATGCCACTGTGCATGCGTCTGTTATGCAGGTCGATGATCCTACCTCTAACGGAACCTGATGCAGCTGTGCTCACATACTTTTGGTTTTGAACGGCCATGTCTTACGGGAATAGGATACTGCGACAAACACAACGCTGCCTACCATCGGTGCAATAATACCCACCTGCTGTTGAAGTGGTTTTGCTGAAGCAAACACCCACAGCCATAGGAGCACGGTCAAGATCACAGGAATTGGGTAAAACCACATTCTCCACGGCATAGCGCGCCATCCTATACGTCTGCGCAGAACCACAAGTCCAGCGGCCTGAGCTATGAACTGCGTAAAGACCCGCATAGTCACAATCGACTTGATAGTATCACTGATCGTTAACGTAGCAGCAAAGACCAGAGCCAGCGCGGCTAGAACCAGAAGCGCCACGTGCGGGAAATTCTGCGATGGATGCAGCTTGCCAAAGACATTAAAGAAAAGGCCGTCCTGAGCCGCAGCATAAGGCACCCTCGAATAACCGAGCATAACACTGAACAGTGAGGCCATCGCGATGACAAGAATCAGTACTGTTGCGATAACAGCTACCTCGTGACCAAGTGCAGCAGAGACCATGTCGCTAACAACAAACTTTGATCGCTTAATGGAATCGATAGGCAACGAGGCGTATACAGCAATCTGCATCAACAGATATAACAGGCCTATTCCAGCAATCGAAACATACATGCTCCGTGGAATGAGCTTTTCTGGCGATGTGACTTCGCCACCCAAATGACAGACATTGTAATATCCCAGGTAGGAATACATTGTTGGTATAGTAGCCACGCCAAGAGCCGCCCATACGTGCTCATCAGCAAGCGACACGTACCACCCCTCCGATGGCGAGATCACATCACTGACAACATCAAGTGGACTTCCGTAAACGAAACCAGTGATGATCATGAGGACCATTGCAAAAACAACGCATATCCAGAGAGCGACCGAAATTCGGCCAACGTCGGAGATCTTTCGATACAGCAGAACTGTTAGGATGATAATCACGCAAACAGCTATCAGACGCGATTCGAGAGTAGGCCCATTTTGCGGCACACCGGCCAAAAAGAACTGCGCATAGGAGGCAAATCCAAGCGCGCCACTGGCAACAACGAGCGGGGCTGTGAAGACAGTCTGCCATATGAATAGAAATGAAAAATATCGGCCCCAGGTTGTGTGTCCGTATGCCTCACGTAGAAATCTATACGAGCCCCCTGCCTCCGGGAATTTGGCGCCCAATTCGCTCCATACACTTGCGTCGATGAAACAGAATACAAGACCAACCACCCAAGCCATTATGGCTAAATGAACGGAACCCATGGTAGCTGCAACAAGTGCAGTGGTCACAAACGGACCAATACCGACCATATCGATCATGTTGATGGCGGTTGCCTGAATGAACGAGAGTTCTCTGCGCAGCATCAGAGGTACATTCTATTGTGTGCGAGTGGCATCAACAGACCACAAGAGCTTTTCCCTCAGTAAGTCATAGTAGGTGCTCTCTGCGCGCTTTATCAATCGCACGCGATGTACACCTTTCTTGATCGTGACACGTTCATTATTCCCGATGCTGCCCAGTACAGTACCATCGGCAACGATCTGCGCCTTTGCTCGCTCCTGCATGATCTCGAGGCGCACCTCGCTGTCGTCATTGATGATCAGAGGACGAAGAGTAAGTGTATGCGGTGCAATAGGCGTGATTACAAAGGCCGCAGCAGATGGCGCAATGATGGGGCCACCAGCGGCTAATGAATATGCTGTCGACCCAGTTGGCGTAGCGATGATCACTCCATCGGCACTGTAATCCGCAACATGATGATCATCAACGTGGGCTCGGACGGAAATCATCTTAGCTTCTGTTGAACGTTCTACAAGAATCTCGTTTATGGCAATGCCCTGCACATCGCCAAACTCCACAACAAGCGTTGTGCGGTCGACAACGCGATACGAACCCGAAAGCAAACAATCGATAGCATTAGGAACTTCGTCTGCGCTGAACTCAGCAAGAAATCCCAAACGTCCAACATTGATGCCCATTATTGGCACGTCTGCGTCTACTAGCAACCGTGCCACAGACAGCAGCGTACCATCTCCACCAAATGTGATAACCGTATCGGCGAGCTTTGCGAAATCTGCCTGTTGCACCACTCGGCAAAGACCTGCGGCGTCCTGCGGAATGTGTTGGGCAGTTGCCTGATCGACCACAACCTGCACACCTCTGGCATGAAGGAGTGCAATCGCCGTGCCAGCGGCAGAGCCGGCTCGGGGCCTGCTTGTATTTGCAATAATGGCAATACAGTTCATTATGCCAAGTTTCCTGTTGAGCTGGGCGCGGAGGGATTGCCGAACTCTTCGACGTAGTTCAAGCGAAGCGTGCTCAATGTCTCTTCGAGCATCCTAGCTTCTGCCGCTTCAAGATTGCCCTTCGTCTTCTCCTGAATCACAGAAAGAAGTTCTATGATCCACTGAGCGTGTTCTTGACTTTTAGCAAGTTCATTTGTTGAAGGATGCATCATTTTTCCAAGAGCAACAAAGCCCTCGATCTGATACATCTGCACGATCATCATAAAGTTCGGTTTCATAACAGCTTTCGTCATTCTACACCAGAAGTGTTGCAAGCTCTGCCAGGTATGCTGGAACTGGCTTGCGGGTTTGCCACGTATCTTCAAGTGGCACATAGCTGATAGTATTGGCAACCTCGCCGATCATCACATCTGTCATCCCGGACAGAAGCGCATCAATAGCGGCGGCACCAAGTCGCGATGCCAGAACTCTGTCGCGCACCGTTGGCGAGCCCCCACGCTGGATGTGGCCAAGTATGGAGACCTTCGACGACATGCCATATCGTTCTTCGATCTTTTTGCTGATACCAAGTGCACCGCCCAACTCATCACCTTCGCCAACGATCACGACAGTTCGCTTGTCTTGTCCCTGTGCAATAATGCGCTGATAGAGTTCATTGATGTCCGTCATCGTCTCCGGCACTGCCACGTATTCGGCACCGCAAGCTATGCCGACGTCCATTGCGATGAATCCTGCATGCCGTCCCATGACCTCGATAAAGAAAAGGCGTCCGTGCGAATCAGCTGTGTCACGTATCTTGTCAATCGCCTGAGCGGCAGTATTGATAGCGGTATCATATCCGATCGTGTAGTCCGTACCCGAAAGATCATTGTCGATGGTTCCAGGCGTACCTACAATTGGAATCTGGTGCTCTGTCCACAGTAGATGTGCTCCATGAAACGTTCCGTCGCCGCCACAGGCAATAACACCATCAATGCCGTGTGCACGAAGTTGCTCCACAGCACGTTGCCTTCCTTCAGACTCAAAGAACTCCTCACAACGAGAGGTCTTGAGCACCGTTCCACCGCGATCGATAACGTTTGCAGTCCGAATACGGTCGAGCACTTCGAAATGTCCAGCGATCATGCCGGAGTAACCGCCAATGATGCCGACAACCTCAACGCCGCGCTTGCCCCCTACCCGCTCGACTGCCCGAATGTGGGCATTCATGCCTGGCGCATCGCCGCCGCTGGTAAATAATGCTATGCGTTTCATACTGACGCGAAGATACGGGGAAGCGGACTTATGCACCGATTCCAGCTCTCACTGCCAATGTTACCGAATCTTAACTCGGTGTTACCGAATTGTTGCCATAGGTTCGCCGCGTAACATTCTATTAACAGTTTCATAATGCTTGGGAGGGCAACATGAAATTCCGATACGTACGCGCCGTATTACTGCTTTGGGTTGGAGCATGGCTTTCACCAAGCTTGTTCGGTCAGGCCTCTACTCAATCGCACGGCAGCTTTGACTTTAACGCAGACGGCGTGGTCTTCCAATCGGCCGATTCAAACACGCGGGTTCTGATGCGTTTCCGTATGCAGAATTGGGCCACGTATACCACGAGGACACAGTTTGATGACGACGAGCGCGACCTTTCGGCCGGAACGATGGACTTTGTGACACGGCGCACCCGTGTTCGCTTTGGCGGTTCGCTGTTCGATCCCCGGCTTACATTCAACCTGCAGCTGTCCTTCTCCCGGTCTGATATGGACTGGACAGATACACAGTTCCCCAATGTGATTCGAGATGCCATGGTGTTCTGGAACTTCGATAAGAACCTCCAGATCGGGTTTGGTCAAACCAAACTTCCCGGAAACCGTCAGCGCGTTATCTCCTCGGCAGACCTTGAGATACCAGACCGTTCGATCGTAAACGGCGCGTTTAATCTCGACCGTGATTTTGGTTTCCAAGGTTTTTGGCGTCCAGTGCATGGCGACGTCATCGTAAACCTGCGCGGCGCCGTTTCTTCGGGAGATGGCCGCAATCAGCCTGCAATTCCTGGAGGGGGCTTGGCCTATACGGGACGCGTTGAGGTTCTTCCTTTGGGTGCCTTTACAAACGGGGGCGATTACTTCGAGGGCGACCTGATGCGTGAGTCGAAACCCAAGGTGAGCATTGGTGTGTCATACCAGCATAATGAGAATCAAACCAAAACACGGGGTTCGCTCGGCAGATCACTCTATGCCCAGCGCACAGCAGATGTTCTCTATGCAGATATCCTGTTGAAGTATCAGGGGTTCTCACTGTATTCAGAGTATGCCCAGCGTAATGCGGACAATCCTGTCACCTATAAGGACACGACAAAGAAGGACTATGCTGCAATCTTCGTTGGAACAGGGTACATGGCCCAGGCAACGTATGTATTCCCGTCCATGTGGAATGTCGGAGTTCGATATGCAGTTGTTGATGCCGGCAATCAGCTTGCTGGATTATCTGAATACACAAAGCAGACAAACATTGCTGGGGTGCTGGGGTACTACATCAACAAGCACCGCATCAAAGCAAACGTTGAATTCGGAACAAACCAGTTTGTTCTCTACAATAAAGCAGGCTTGAGGGAATCAAATCTTTACGGCAGGTTTAACGTAGAGCTCGGTATTTAGCCTGATGTTATGTCTTGTTAACACTTTCTTTACACAAACGTGGTTTTGAGCAGTCTAGCGAACTTTGAAGGCCAATTTTTACACCATTTAGCGATAACTCCATGAAGACATTTCGTCGGCTAGCCCCTTTAACCGCAATCTTTCTATTGTTCACGGCCATTGTCTTGGCAATGCCGAAAGAACGCATCACCATCAAAGGCTCTGATACCATGGTGATACTTGTACAACGTTGGACAGAGATGTACCCCGACAAAGCCAATACCGAATTCCAAGTAACCGGCGGCGGGTCTGGTACCGGGATTGCTGCGCTGATCAACGGCACGACCAATATTTGCTCTTCTTCGCGTCCGATCAAAAAGGACGAGGTAGCACAGCTCGAAAAGAAGTATGGATACAAGGGGCTTGAGATTCGCGTAGCCATGGACGGCTTGGCCATCTATGTCCATAAGTCCAACCCCGTAAAGCAACTTACAATGGCACAGATCAAAGACATTTTTACTGGGAAGATCACAAACTGGAAGGATGTTGGAGGCAAAGACAGCAAGATTCTTCTCTATTCCCGGGAAAACAACTCAGGAACGTATGAGTTCTTCAAGGAGCACGTGCTCAACAAACAGGATTTCGCAGCCAATGCCCAGCACATGGCGGGCACCGCGGCCCTGATCAATGCCATTTCGAAGGATGCCAATGGTATCGGTTTCGGTGGCGCAGCATATGCCAAGAACGTCAAGGCGGTACCCGTTGCCAAGGATGCATCAAGCAAGGCCGTACCTGCAAGTGTCGGGACCATCCATTCTGGAGAATACCCGATTTCACGCTTCTTGTATTTTTATTTGAACACAAAGCCGGTTGGGAATGTGAAGAAATTCATTGACTGGGTAATTTCGCCTGCGGGACAAAAAGTTGTTACCGAAGTTGGCTATTACCCGATAAAGCGCAAATAAGGATTTCGTGTCACATCCGTTCAAGAAACAACAAACACGTCCGGGCGAATGGATCGCAGAGTGGTCCATTCGCCTCGTTGCATCTGTTTCGATCATTGTGATCTTCTTGATCTTTGTTTTTGTGTTCAAGGAAGCTGCTACACTGTTTACAGCAGCAGAGGCTCCAACGACGCAATCATCTGATGCAACGTCATCAGAGCCGGCAGACATGCAGCCGGAGACATACGGCGCAGAGGACGCAGACCCGGCCGTTGCTGATGCTTCGACCACAACAGAAGAACCGGACGTCTATAATCCGGATATCGAAGACCCTACGGCAGCATCGGGTGAACCAGGCGCGCCGGGACAGTTTATCTACAAGCCGAAGAATCCCCGTTATCCCGAGATCTATAATCCAGAGACCGGTCTGTTCCCTGCAGATATTGATGATGAATCCGTACCCGTTGCAGAGGCCAACACAACGCCCAAGACGGGCATCTACGTAAAGCTTGCCGGTGATACCTGGCAGCCTGTTGGGGAAACACCCAAGTTTGGTATCCTGCCGCTCATCACAGGTACGCTAAAGACTACAATCGTGGCCATCACAATCGGTGCACCGCTGGGTATTTTGGCAGCACTCTATGTTGCCTTTTTTGCAAAGCGCAGGGTTCGCGAGATCGTAAAGCCTGCAATTGAGTTGCT
>JBEBCJ010000016.1:0-6781 GCA_041157865.1 Bacteroidota bacterium | reverse complement strand
TGCTTGCTAAGCCAATCGCTCATCACTACTCCGCGCAGATGCGGAATCGGCGAACGTGAGAAGTACACGGCCTTGCAGTCAGATCCCATGGCAACCTTCACGATGTTGGGATCGGCAAGATCTGCTGCTTGCATAATTCGAGTAACTGGCGTCGAAACGTCTGCATTGGTATCTGCCAATGCATCTACGAGTTGTGTGAGAACACTTGACTGAAGCAGGGGCTCATCACCCTGGATGTTTATCACAATGTCGGGTGTGGACTCTAACTGCTGAACAACCGCGTAACATCTATCGGTACCACTCGGTAGGTCTGGGTCAGTAAGCGCAACATCTGCACCAATACGCCGTGCTTCTTGGGCGATGAGTTCTGAGTCTGTTGCAATGATTACACGGTCCAGGCTCTCGCACGCCTGTGCTGCCCGCCAAACCCGTTCGATCATGGTTTGTCCGCAGAGATCTACAAGGGGCTTACCAGGCAGCCGTGTAGCTGCATACCGCGCAGGGATGATGCCAACGATCATCCAAGCACCTTAGGCACCTTGATGAATGCCTCATTCTTCTTCGGAGCGTTACGAAGTGCATCGGCCGTAGAGACTGTCTCGCCAGCGACGTCATCACGAAAGACATTTTCTTGCGGCGTGATCGATGTCATAGGCTCTACATTCGTCATGTCTACGCCATCAAGGACGCTGATCGACGCGATGATCTTTTCGAATTCCTGTAGGAACACCTCGGCCTGCGCATCGGTAAAGCGCAGGCGTGCAAGGTCTGCAATGGTATGGATGTCTCGTATCGTCATGACTGCGAAACTACGTCGGTTGCGATGATCTCCCGCACGGTTGCCATCAATTCCTTCTCCTGCTCACGTGTTGCCTGCTCAGGCACATCAAGGGGCTTGTGCAGCGTGACTACGACCGAGCCGCCAAGCAGCCGGAGTTTCCCTGGAGGCATTAACCGGTGAGCCCCTTGAATAGACATCGGAACGATGCGGCGTCCAGCACGCACAGCCATAGTAAAGGCCCCACGCTTAAACGTCCCGAGAGAGCCGTCTTTACTTCGCGTTCCCTCTGGGAACACAAGCACCGAGCTCCCGGTCTGCATCGAAACCACTGCCTCGTCAAGCGTGGAAGCTGCTTCCCTGCTGCGCTCTCGGTTGATCGAGATGAACGGCGAAAGGCGCAAGCCCCATCCGAACACCGGAATCTTCTCGAGTTCCTGTTTGTACATGATGCGCACGTTGTCCGGCACAAAGGCAAGGATCACGGGAATATCGAATAGACTGGTGTGATTGGCGGCGTAGATGTATCGTTCAGATGGTACAAGATTACCGGCCCCGCGCACTTCGACGTGCACACCGGAAAGCCAAAGAACCTTCTTTGACCATGAGCGAGCATAGGCAAAGAACACGTCTCCATCTCTCCAGAGCAGCATATGGATGCTCACGGCGATCGAGTAGACCACGGTAACGATGACAATTGCTGGTATTGCGAGTGCTGTGCGCATCACGCAAAAGTAATTACATTGCACCATGCCTGGATTAGAAGACCTCGGATCACTTCTCGGTATGCCCGAGAAGCCAAAGCAAGAAGACACAAAGAAACGCGTGGGCCACGATGGTCAAGTCCTACAACTCCGCGTCCGCACCGAAAAGCGCCGCGGCAAACTGATCACCATCGTATGGGGCTTTTTCTCCCACCCAATGGAGCTGAACCGACTTCTAACACTGTTTAAGAAGTCACTTGGAGCCGGCGGACAGCTCGCCGATCAGTCTATCGAAATGCAGGGAGACCACGTAGATCGTATCAAGAAGATCTTGATGGATGAAGGGTATAAGGTGAAGTAGGGAGTAGGTGCGGAATTACGTGAATTACGTGAATTACGTGAATTACGTGAATTACATAAAGTGCATGCCGCTCGCTACTCGCTACTCGCTACTCTCTATTCCTCCTGGATTTACTCCTACTTCAATTCGGTCGAGTAGTTCGCCGTTTGAACGGTATATACGTACTTCGCCATTCGTGACATATGAGCGGGCATTGCCTATGTACAGCTTCTGGCGTGTGGGAGATACACCAATGGAGTACCAAATGTCGTTAGGTGCAACAGATCGATGCGAAATGATACGCAGGGGTGTTGCAATGCGCGGGGAGAGTTCATCCACACCTTCCTGATGCAGCACGTAGCAAATTCCTGAGCGTCGATCTATGGTAATGCCGCGAGGCGAGCTAAATCTCCATGTACGAATCGCTTGGTGCGTCTTTGCATCCAGAGCAATGACTCCACCGAGTGAGTCTGGTAACGAGCGCAGGTGACGGTAGCTTAGCCAGACGATGCCACGCTCGGGATCTGTTTCAACTGACATGGCATTGGGTACGTTCACGATCGTATCAATGGGGTTGAGTTCCAACCGATCGAGCACGACGACGGTGCCGGCCCCCTGTTCTGAAGACCTCAAGTCGCCGAGTCCACTGATTGCTACGTACACTTCGTTTCCAATCACACCAATTCCCTCGGGAGCTGGTCCTACATCTACACGGGGAACGCGTATGGCAAGTGTACGCATGTTGAGTTCGGCGATGGAATTGTCGTTAAGGAATGTGCACAGCGCTATTGAGTCGTTCACAAACGCAAGCTCATAGGGTTCACGATTGTCTGTAAACCGCAGCCGACCCTGCCAACGTCCGGTGCGCCGATGAAAGACTTCAATGCTGCGAGATCCACTGACAACAACAAAGATGCTGTCTCCACGAACGTGAATGTCGGATCCTGTATCGCCCAATCGCAACGATGGATTCAGCCCGCTTACAACATCTTGTATGGTGCCCCCGGCATCACCGATCACTGCGAGAGTTGAGTTGTCCTGTCTCCAGAGCCCCTCACATAAGACATAGACGCCTGTTGAATCCAGAACTGCACCGTCAGCAGTAGGCGGAAGCGGTGTAGGCACACACCCTGTGAACAAGACTACCAGAGCTGCGATCACGAGCATTTGCATGATCATCGCTGCACCTTCATCGTGCGCTGTTCACGTCCATTGTTCACGACAACGAAGTAGCACCCTGGGGCAAGATCCGAGAGTGTCACTGCATGAAAGCCTGGACTGATGTACTCGTTTAGCAATCGCTGACCGGTTACGGAGAAGACATCGACTTTCGTTGCATCCGGCGAGCTCACAAGAGCAACATCATTCTGGACATCGTGTTCAATACCTAGCTCAAATGCATGGTCTGCGGTATGCCATGCAAGCACCACATCAAGATCGAAGCCCGAGAGAGTTGGATCGTAGAAGGGGCTCTTGGGATTGCTCAGGACAATCCGTGATACATCTGTAAGACGAATCCAGCGAACCGAGTCGATGCCAACAACGGAAAGATCTACATGTGTTCCTCCCGATGTTGTAGGACTCAGCGCATGCGGATCGAGCGTTGGAGATACGCCAGCGAGCCCTTGAAGGGATGTTGAATCGAAGGGTATCATCCTCCACGTAACGCCATCGTTGCTCAACTCAATAGTTGCCGGTTCCGCAAAGACCCTACCGTTGCCGTAGAAGAATGCATTTTCAAAAATCGTTAGATCGATTCCTGGTCCATTCAAAACCACCTTTGACTTGAGTCCAAGCGTGATTGAGCCCCCTAAGCCAAGCGAGCAGATCTCCCGCGGATCTGTAGACGGAACGTCTGCTCGAGCCGCTGCCGACGGACCACTAAGCACATTGCGTGGAAAGAATGTTGCCCCCTGGCCGGTGCGCTGTCCATTTCCGGGGATCAATGAGCTAACTGTATCACAAACAACCCTCTGCTGCGCATTTGTCTGCAAGGCAAGAGCGAGCATTGCGATGATAACTATCGTTATTAATGATCCGCCACGACGTCTCACATTCTGCCAATGATATGGACAATGCCTGCAGGCATTGCCACAGCAGGCACCTCGGCGTTCATGGGAAATGCGTGTAAGTACGACATACCCCGTAATAGGATCAACGTATGTTTCTTCTCCTCTGGCACAAGCATCATTGTGAATACGCTCCTGCTCTGGGGTCAGTTGTGAGGTGTTCACTGTCCAAGCTCCATTGCTACTACAAGCCGAACTGTACGTCCGGGCATTGGGAAACCACGCACTACAACGTACGACGCATCGAGAAGATTCTCGCACTGCACACGAACATCGATATCAGATCGATTGGTACGAACCCGAACGCCCCCTTGCAGACCTACAAGAGTATAAGGATGGAGTAGTGAGGCATAGACGTTGCCGGTGGAGTGATACCGAAAGCTCGTATACGATACTGTCGCAGACGTATACCACTGAGTATCTGTCCACATGATAAGTGCAGACAACACCTCTGGTGGTGCATACGGCAAGTATGTTCCATCAAGATACCGACGACCCGTAGCATCTCGTGCCTGCATGAATGCATATGAATATTGGAGGCGAAGCTTCTGATCAAATGCGGCGGCTCGTGCAACAAACTCTATTCCATAGGTATGGGCAGAACCAACATTCCGTGCACTAGTTATCACGGGACTAACAGGAACACTTACGATCAGATCACGCGTAGACATGTAGTACGCAGTCACGTCTGCATCTAGCCATTCTGTAGGCTGCATATGTAATGCCATCTCTGATGTTGAAGACCGTTCAGGCAGCAAATCACTAGTACCATAGTTTAGGTAGTACAACTCATTGAACGAGGGCGGGCGAACATTATAGCTCCATAGTGCTCTCATCGAAAACATGTTGGACAGAGGAAGATGAACGCCGAGTAATGGTGAAACTATAAGACCGATATCAGTAAAATACTCTGTGCGCACAGCAGACCGCACGCGTACGGCATCAATGCCTGATCCAGCATAATCAGCATGCAACGTCGTGGCGGCAGAGGCTCTGTGGATCAAATCATCAGCCCCTTGCAAAGACCGACCTCGAATATCGGCATACGAGACATCGAACCGTCCTTGGAGCGACACTAGCCCGTCGGCAACCTCCAGAACGCTGTCATAATCGCCAACAAGCCCCTGAGTAACGTCACGCTGGATATACCGAACATCGATTCCCTGCGTGCCCACGATTGTTGCATCTGGATCGGAAAAAGACTGATCGAGGTACCGTAACGATCCGACCCATTCCCATTGCGACGTCTGCGGCGAAGAGCTGACCACGGCAGAGAAATGGCCGATTGCATCGGCATCACGCATACGTGCTCGTGCCTGTGTGATGCTACCTTGCACTACTGCACCGGGCACTCCGCGGTCGAGAGATCGTACAAGAACCGTTGCCGAGTATGCGCTTGGCTGCTCTGCACGGAGCATAAGGCGTGTTGAGCGGACGTCATTGTTTTGTCGATTGACCTCATATGTGGACCCAAACTGGTCTGCGATAAATGGGAATGAGCCCATCGATCCCATATGTTCTACATCGAGTCCAATGGCCTGTTTGCCTATATGTTTTGTAGTGCCGGCTGAAAGTGCCCATTGGTCAAATGAACCTCCCATAGCGGAGAATCGAGTAGCATCATCTTTGGGCAGCCGCAGTCGAAGATCAACGACGCCGCTGAGTGCATTTGCTCCATAGCGTGCAGAAGAGCCGCCGCGTGTTGCCTCAACAGATGAAACAAACCGCATAGGTATCATTGAGATGTCTGCCGAACCGTTTTGTGCCGAAGACAACCTTGCTCCATCAATAAGCACGAGTGCCTGCGATGATGAGCCCCCTCGAAACGAAACTGTTTGTAACGTACCTGCACCACCGTAATCACGTACAAACACTCCAGGCACAAGAGATAGCACATCACGTGCTTGTGAGGGGGCCAGTGTTTGCAGCTGTTGTCGCGTAAACGATACAAGAGACTGTATAGCTCCTCTGCCCGACGCTTGCCAAGGATCAGCGATGACGACGACCTCGTGAGCACGAATTGAGTCTTGCACTGCAGTGCTATCAGCACTGGAATGAAGGCCAAGAAAGACCACGATGGTGTTCAGAAAAACTATCATAGACAGGATGCGAATCTACCGCACAAAGCGAAACGCTCCGTCAGACTTTTGCCTAACGGAGCGTTCGATAGTTGTAGGGGGCTTTATGGTCTGTACGCCAACAGATCAGGACTCGAATCTTTGTCGCCTATGACTGTGCCATTGCCAGCAACATTGCCGTACGCCATGAGTAATCCGGCCACATGGGGAGCGGCCATTGATGTTCCGCTCATGGCAACAGTGCCGCCACCTGGACGAGATGAAAGGATGTTAACACCAGGTGCACTAAAGTCAACTGGTGCACCATAATTGCTGAAGGAGGCGAAGTACTTGTTTACGTCGTGTGCAGAAACGGTATAAATGCCATTGCCGTTTGTGCTTGCTGGGGAGGTTGAACTGCAGTCGGCCGACGAATTCCCTGCTGCCAGAGCAAATCGAATTCCTTTGCCCGAGGCTGCGATGATCGCATTGTTAAGGGTGAGGTAGAACCCGCCGCCTAAGCTCATGTTGGCCACATCAGTATTGCCGCCAACCTTGGCAACGTAGTCTACACCGGCGATGATCCATGAATACTGACCTGAGCCACGACTATCGAGTACGCGTACCGCCGCAACTGTTGCACCAGCAGCCACGCCTACGACATCTACCATGTTGTTCTTTGCCGCGATTGTTCCTGCTACGTGTGTACCGTGGCCGTTACCATCGTACCATGACTTTGTGCGAGAAACAAAGTTCTTATTCAGTGATGGATGAATGTTGAGATCACCGGTCTTCGGATCGATACCAGTGTCAATTATAAAGGCAAGTCGTTG
>JBEBCJ010000015.1:0-2677 GCA_041157865.1 Bacteroidota bacterium | reverse complement strand
GTTGCTGTGCTTGCAATGCATGCATACACAGCAACAGTACTATAGCGATGGTATAAACGTGATTCACATTCCTGTGTGATTACAGGCTTGGCCCGAGCATATCCTCAGGACGCACCCACTCATCAAACTGTTCTTCGGTCAGGAGTCCGAACTTGACCGCCTCTTCCTTAAGCGTCGTTCCGTTCTTATGGGCTGTCTTGGCAATCTTAGCCGCATTATCATACCCGATATGCGGATTGAGCGCCGTCACGAGCATAAGCGTATTCTGGTTGTAGAAATTCAAGCGCTCTACGTTTGGCGTGATACCAACGGCACAATGCTCATTGAACATGGTACAGGTGTCGGCAAGCAGACGAATGCTCTGCAGCACGTTGTAGATAATAACAGGCTTAAACACGTTGAGCTCAAAGTTGCCCGAAGCACCGCCCACATTTACGGCCACATCGTTGCCAAACACCTGTGCAGCAACCATCGTCATGGCTTCGCTCTGCGTTGGATTGACCTTACCTGGCATAATTGACGAACCTGGCTCGTTCTCCGGGATAGAGATCTCACCAAAACCGCAGCGTGGTCCTGATGCCATCCAGCGAATATCGTTGGCGATCTTCATAAGCGACGCGGCAAGCGTCTTGAGAGCCCCATGCAAAAAGACCAGAGCGTCGTGCGCGGCAAGTGCTTCGAACTTGTTCGGTGCGCTTACGAACGGCAGGTTCGTTAGTTCGCTGATCTTCGTAGCCGAGCGCACAGCAAACTCTGGATGTGTGTTGAGTCCTGTTCCCACTGCAGTGCCACCCAGCGCAAGCTCATAGACGCCGCCAAGCGCATGCTCGATGCGGGCGATGTCGTTTGTAAGAGCCTGCACGTAACCGGAGAACTCCTGACCCAGCGTGATCGGTGTTGCATCCATGAGGTGTGTGCGTCCACTCTTGATAAGGGGCGCAAACTCCTTGGCCTTGGCATCGAGAGTATCACGCAGGGCGCGAAGCGCTGGCAATAAGCGCGATGTGGTTGCAATGCCGGCCGCAATGTGCATGGCCGTAGGGAAGGTGTCGTTAGAACTCTGAGACTTGTTCACGTCGTCGTTAGGGTGGACAGGCTTCTTCGAGCCGAGCTCGCCGCCGGCAATCTCAATGGCGCGGTTTGCAATCACTTCGTTCACGTTCATGTTTGTCTGCGTACCTGAACCCGTCTGCCAGACACTCAATGGGAAATGCTCAAAGAGTTTACCGTCGATCACTTCGTCTGCAGATTGCACGATAAGATCACGCTTGCTGGCCTCAAGCACACCAAGGTCTGCATTCACTAATGCTGCAGCCTTCTTGAGAATGGCCATTGCCTGGATAACTTCCTTTGGCATTCGTTCTTCGCCGATGGCAAAGTGGATCAATGAACGTGCAGTTTGTGCGCCGTAGTATGCTGTCGTGGGGACGCCGATCTCCCCCATCGTGTCGCGTTCAATACGTGTAGACATAGTCGTGGATGTGTGATGAAGTGTGAATGATGAATGGCAAAATTACGAGTCGTTACCAGACTAGGGTTCCTGAAATGCGCAGTGCCTCGACTGCCGACACAAAGATGTCGAACTCAATCTGTGCGATCCGCAATGCAATATCCAGCACCGTTTGCTGAGACTGCCTTGCCTCGACGTCTGCAATGAGCCCTTCTTCATAGGACACCAGCGCAGCCGCTGCATTTCGCTGCGCAGCTTGGAGGGACGAGAGCTCGGTAGCAATCATGCCGGTTCCCTGACGATAGCGCTCGAATGCTTGCTCAAGTCGTGACCTTTGCTCACGAAGTGCCTCTCGAACAAGGATTTCCCTGCGCTGCGTCTCAACCTGTGCCAGCTCGGATGCTGCTTGGTCTGCCTGACCCCGAAACAAATTATATCGAAGTGTAAGACCAGCATTCCAGCCCGTTGTGCGGTTATCAAGAATGAACCCGGCCTCTGTTGTGTTGTTCGTGTACTGGTAGCCCCCTGTCAGATCGATGCGAGGCCAGAAAGCTGCGTTCAACTCCCGCTCGCGTGCTTTTGCTGCATCAACAGCAAGCTCGGCACTAACGACATCAGGACTGCGCTTGGCTAGGCTATCGAGAAGTGCATGAAGTGACAAGAGCGTTGGCGTAGTGAGCACGGTATCAACGCCGATAGGTGTAGTATCGGCTATGGCCATCGTCGTTCGAAGTGCCGTCTTCGCATTTGCAAGGTTCGTTTCTGCCCGATGCAGCATGCTCATGACTGTGTTCTTATCGATCGTTGCCTGCGAAAGTTGCGTGCCGCTTGCGCTGCCAACATCGTTGCGACGTTGAACGATCGCAAAGCGCTTCTCTGCAAGAGCCAGAGCAGACTGCAGATCCCGCACTTGATGGTGCGCAACTACAGCAGCTGCATACTTCGTCATCACATCCGAGATGACCATTGCAAACTGACCCCGCGCGCGCTCGCGCTCACTTTGCGCCATCAGCGCGAACTGGTCATCAACGGCATACATGCGGAATCCATCAAAGAGCGTCCACTGCAGCACAGCTGCAGCATTCATATTGGTAAAACCCGCGTTGTCGCGGTTGATAACGACACCACTTGCTGTTGTCTGCGAGACGTTGTTCGCTCCGCGAGTTGCTGTGCTTTGCACATCGGCCGTTGGCATGTAAACGGAGCGAGATTGTTTGCTGCGAATGT
>JBEBCJ010000014.1:0-24714 GCA_041157865.1 Bacteroidota bacterium | reverse complement strand
AACGATGAGTAGCATGCGCAAAAAGTCGGACCTTCCAACAAAACAATGTGTGGTCTGCAACCGCCCGTTTGCTTGGCGTAAGAAATGGGAGAAAGTATGGGACGAAGTTCAATACTGTTCTGATGCGTGCAGACGCAACAAGAAGGCACGTACACATGCATCGTGAGTTTCACATCGGACGCGATCAGCGTCTAGCCGATAATCCACGTTTACTTGAGGCTTGCAAGGGGGCTAGTACGCTCCTGCCGTTGTACGATCTCGATCCGGCCATTCCCATGGGCCCTCATCGCGCTGCTTTTCTTCTTGAATCACTACGTGAACTGCAGCAACAACTACGTGCCCTTGGAAGCGACCTTCTTCTTCGTCTGCAAGCACCTGATGAGATATATCGAGAGTACTATGATGGTGCTCCAGCAATGTATGATGCAAACGATCTGCCCTTTGATCTACCAGACCTACCTGGTGTGTTCACAAGTTTCCGTCGTTTAGTAGAGAAACATACGACTCCAATTCGCAAACCTCTGGACGCACCACTATCTCTTCCGCCGCTGCCGACGGGTGTTGTCTGCGCCGATATACCATCACCCGATCAACTTGGCTCCGAGATTATGGAGTGCGATGCAAGAAGTGCGTTCCCATACAACAACGAAGCATGGCGAGCAGGTGAACACTCTGCTCGTGCACATCTCCGTCGATACCTAGCATCTCGCACTATCGATACCTACAAGACAACACGCAACGGCCTTATCGGCACTGGATTCTCCAGCAAACTCTCGCCATGGCTTGCGCTTGGCAACATCAGTGCTCGCTCGGTTGCTTGGGCCATACGTGACTACGAGCAGCAGTATGGTGCAAATGATGGAACCTACTGGCTATGGTTCGAACTCGTATGGCGAGACTACTTTTCATTAAGGGGACGTACATACGGACTTTCGCAACCTGCACAGATTGTAGACGTGGACAAAGACAATTTCAGAGCATGGATCACAGCCTCAACGGGTTGTGCATTTGTGGACGCCGGCATGCAAGAACTGCGATCTACAGGCTGGCTGAGTAACCGAATGCGTCAGATTGTCGCAAGCTACTTGATTCATGAATTACAAGCCCCCTGGCAATGGGGCGAGGCATGGTTTGCAATGCAGCTTATCGATTACGATCCCGCTTCGAATGAAGGTAACTGGCGCTATATCGCGGGTCAGGGTGCAGACCCACGAGGTGGACGCCACTTCTCGATTGAACATCAACGATTAATGTATGATCCGGAGGATGTATATGCGCATTATTGGAAGTAACCTGTTGTTTGTGATTGCGCTGGGATGGCTGATGCTCTCGCCGCTCGCGTATTCGCAAGAATTGCAGTTTCCCGTGATCACGGGATATGGCGGAGTGGCACCACTGCCTGGTGCAATATCTGTTATCGATACGACAAAGCCCCAGCTTATCGTTGCTGAACTAGTAAGCGCGGCGAATGCAGCTGATCAAACCCATCAGTATCTCAACATGATAGCACGATGGGTAAACTCATTCAGCTACAGCGGTCTTGCAAGCGATCGACTGCACATCGTAGTCGTTATTCATGGTGAGGCAGCCTATTCTCTTCTGAACGACGCAGCATACCGGGCTAAGTATGGAGCCAATAATCCCAATACCGAACTCATTCAAAAACTGTCGGATGCGGGTGTCGAACTGCTTTTCTGTGGACAGACTCTATCAATCCGCGGGCTCAAGAAGGAACAGATAGCACCGCAATGCAGATTCGTGCTAAGTATGATCAATGCGCTTGTGCCATATCAACTGCGGGGCTATGCATACGTAAAGCTGTAGAGAAAGAAATCCTGCATTCATAATTTGCTGTCATGAAAACAATCCTCCTCCTCGGCTCGGGCGAGCTCGGTAAAGAATTCGTTATCGCAGTTAAACGATATGGTCACCGTGTTGTAGCCGTTGATTCATATGAGAATGCTCCAGCCATGCAAGTGGCAGATGATTATCGCGTGATTTCGATGCTGAATGCAGAGCATCTTGATGCTGTAGTTGCAGAGATCAAACCTGATATCATTGTTCCTGAGGTCGAGGCCATTCGCACAGAGCGTCTGTTTGCATACGAAGAGCAGGGAATACATGTTGTTCCAAGCGCGCGTGCTGCCAACATGACAATGAACCGCAAGGCCATACGTGATCTTGCGGCCAAGGATCTTGGACTCAAGACAGCAGACTATCGTTATGCCACAACGCATGAGGAATTTGTAGCTGCCGTGCAGAGTGTCGGCATTCCATGCGTTGTAAAGCCCCTTATGTCGTCAAGTGGCAAGGGGCAAAGTACAGTGAAGTCGACTGATGACATTGATCGTGCATGGACGTATGCCCTCGAGGGCTCGCGTGGCGATCTTATGGAAGTGATTGTCGAGGCCTTCGTTGCGTTCGAGAGTGAAATCACGTTGCTAACGGTGACGCAGAAGAATGGTCCAACGTTGTTCTGTCCGCCAATCGGACACCGACAAGAGCGTGGCGATTATCAAGAGTCATGGATACCACACTACGTGAAACCTGAGCTGCTGATTGAAGCCCAACGCATGGCGGAGATGGTCACAGGCGCACTTTCAGGCTCTGGTATATGGGGCGTGGAATTCTTCCTCACCGAGAGCGAAGTGTATTTCAGCGAGCTTTCACCGCGTCCGCATGACACGGGCATGGTAACGCTTACAGGTGCTACAACACTTAGCGAGTTTGAACTTCATGCGCGTGCAGTTTTGGGCTATCCAATTCCGCGTCTAGAACTCGAGCATGCTGCCGCATCTGCTGTTGTACTGGCAACCGAGGCTTCGTCGAATGTGCCGTCGTACGCGGGAATCGAAGAGGTCTTAGCACAAACTGGTATAGAAGTACGTGTATTCGGAAAGCCGACTACACGCCCATACAGGCGCATGGCCGTGGTGGTTGCATCTGCGTTTGATGAGAACGAATCAATCGACTCACTGCGCAACCGTGCCACAAGAGCGGCATCATGCATTACGGTGACTTCGTAGACAGTTTCTTTATCACGCACATAACAGGGGAGTAGTAACAATGCAGACGAAACACATCATTCTAGCACTGGTCGTAACACTCGCAATGGCGGCATCTGCCCAAGTTGTACTGCCGAATACTGCGGCTGTGCCTGGCACACTGCAGTGCTTGGCTATTATGCTACTAGGATCGTTCATGGGAATGAGAGCAGGTCTTACTGGCGCAGTTATCTATGCTGTTGGCGGAGCACTTGGTATTCCGTGGTTTAGCGGCATGGATGCGGACATGACAACAACAGGTGGATATATTGTTGGGTTTATTCCTGCCATTACGCTTGTGGGTCTTCAATCGGATAAAGGAAATCTTAGCTCGTTTGTCTCTTCGATCGGAACGTATCTGGTTGCCTTGATGATCATCTATGTCTTTGGTGTCTCGTGGATGCTTCTTGGTGCTGGTTATTCGTTCAAAGATGCTTATTCGTTAGGAGTACAGGTCACATTCGTGGGCGATATTGTTGAAATTACGCTGGCATCAGCAATTGTAACCGCTTACGGTGTGGTGCGCCAACAAGCTACCAAATGAAAAAAGCGCTGTGCCTTTATGGGCACAGCGCTCTTTATGTATAAATCGTTTTGGCTTCTCTTATTTCTTATCGAGCGATACGCTTACGTTGCTGTTATCGAGGGAATTCCAGTCGCCGGTTACAACGTCAACAATCAGAGGAATAAATCCAGTAAGGACATCTGCGATGATCCAGCCAGCGCCCACACTTGTTGTGACGATCATTGTACGTGTGCTGTATCCTTCCTTACTGACTTCGATAACTTGTTCCTTTGTGCCGTTCACTCGGGTGACGACAGGGGTCTTGCCGACTAGGCTGCCGTTGATCGTAACACGGGCGTCAGAAGGATCTGACATCACCGCTAGGCTCTGATACTTGCCTTTTAAGATTGTTGCACATCCGGTAGATAGTGCCAAAGTGCTTGCAGCGAGAAGTATTGCGAAGATCCTCATACCTAATCCGTTGGTTAATAATGACACAGATACATCGAAATATACGGTATATCTGCGGCCACAATGAACCTTCGACTACATCTTCGAAGCAATTGTCTTTGTGTGTGTTGCTGTGATCTTCTCGTTCGTAAGGCTCTTGAGGAAGATCTCAATCGACGCTACCTCATTGTCAGTAAGCTTCTTACCAACCTGATGCCACGCCATCAAACGAATGGCTTCTTTTAGCGTACGGACTGAACCATCATGGAAGTACGGCCACGTGACGGCTACGTTACGCAGTGATGGAACCTTAAACATTAGACTATCAGCAGGATCCTTTGTCACCGCAAAACGCCCAGCATCAGCTGAAGGATAGGGGTTAACAAGTCCGAGCTTTTGATACATCGATCCACCGAATGTTGTCCCACTGTGGCAAGCAATGCAACCTGCATTAATAAATGTGTGGAGTCCACGCTGTTCCTGAGGGGTAAGTGCAGCCTTGTTTCCACTGATCCATTTGTCGTAGCGCGAGGGGCTCACCAATGTGCGCTCGAATGCTGCGATCGCCTTTGCAACGTTGTTAAATGACATCGCACGCTTGTCTCCGGGAAATGCTGCCGCAAACTGGGTCTTATATGTTTCTACGCTACCAAGCTTGGCTTCAACTGCCTTCGGACCTTCCATTCCCATTTCAATTGGGTTTACTACTGGCCCCTTAGCTTGAGCTTCGAGATCTTCGGCACGACCATCCCAGAATTGGACAAAATGAAATCCGGCGTTCAGTGATGATGGCGTGTTACGCGCGCCACGCTTGCCAAGCGCCCCTGGGGATGTGGTCTCATTATCTACGCCTGCACCACCGTTGTCTACGTTGTGGCATGTGTTGCATGATTGCTTGTCATTGACCGACAATCGAACGTCATGATACAGCTCGCGTCCCAGCGCGACAAGTTCAGGAGAGTCGGTTTCGCTTCCGGGCATGGATACAGGTAGTGCCGGGAACAGCGCGCTTGCCTGATCGAACAATTCTGTTTGCTCCGCTTGTGAAAGTGGCGGCATTACGTCGGCTCTGTCGGCAGTCTGCTGTTGCGACTTTGAGCAACCAACAAGCAGTCCTGTAATCAATAGTGCAAAAAGTACAGATTTCATTGGTCTACATCTCGTAGAGGGTGTAACATTCCGTTGTGACGTGGAACAAACATTTGGGCCCAGAAGTTCGCGGACCGAGTACGATAAAGGTAGATCTTCTTGAACCCTAGAAGAGCCGTCCAACAAGACTGAGCGTGATATTAGGAAGCACCTTGAGGTAATCTCTTTCCGTTGCTGTGCTGATCTGATCAGCAACAGGGTTGATGATAGGCCCAGCATCAACAAGGATCAACCAGTTCTTTTGATCCCCCAGAGCTATTGAGGCTCCAATTTCAAAACTGTAAGATCCAACGCTGGCGCCAGGATCTTCCACAAGTGGCGTGCTCAAACTGTGGTACTTAGCTCCTACGTACAGCGCATTCCCCAGAGGATAAATGCCCCCTCCAACGCTCAAGGCGCTAATGAGAACCGATGTGGCTGCATCACCGTCAACGTAGAAAACCGGTTTTTCGTCATTCGCTGCTACATAGCGCCCTCGAAGACCTAATAAAAATGGTATACCAATCCGCGGTCCAAGATAGAAACCACCGTGATTGATTGGTTCTGCATATTGCGCTGAATACTGCGCCGACACAGTAAGCGCACTTCCAATCATTACAAGTACAAGCAAAAGGTGCAATCTCATGGATACAAACCTGGCCATACGTTTCCTGCTTTCGGTGATTATCACGTCTGTTATCATCACAGGTTGTGGTGCGTCGTCTAATTCAACTGGTTCAGCAACTTTCACTCCTGCTATGACAGGTGCCTATGTTGTTACAGAGACTGCTGATGCCGACGCCCAATCATGCGCAAACTACGCTGTCGATAGCCGTGAACCCAAGGGAACGGTAAAACTTGTAAGGATTCTTTCCGCCGAAAAGCAGGTAGTTGCCGGCATGAACTACAAGCTCAAACTGGCCATCACGGAGAACGGTGCTTCGAAGACCGTTAGCGTGGTTGTTTGGTCAAAGCTTGATGGTACGAAGGAAGTGATGAAGTGGGAGTAGGACGATAGGTACGTGAGTTACACGAATTACAGAATTACGTAATTGCACAATTACAGAGTTACACGGATTACTTGATTTCTGTAATTCAGTGATTCGTGTAATTAAAATCTTATCCCATACCACACCACATTGGGGCTTATTTGAACTGCCGGTGCGGGCAGGTGATACAGGTGCAATGTGCGCATGATATTGCGTAGCCAAGGCGGTAGGCCTTCGATGCGTGAGAGGTTCCAGTCTAGCGCTAGAAAGACTCTATGCTGGCCCCCTCCCATGCCATCAAGGTTTTGTACGGAGTGACCCAAGGCTAGTCCTAGCCACGGTGGAACATCTCTGAATGTAGATGTTGGTGCCAGATCGTGCACGTTAACCGATAGCCAATGAGTTGTCGATGTATAGTCATCGATTATGGCATTGTGACTACCATTTCGGAATCCCACTGAAGGCCAGAACGATATCTGGAGATCAAAGGGGCGTAATGCAGGATAGTAGTGCTTAAGCACCGGAAGTGAGATACCAGCCATGTTGGCTGCGATGTCGCCCCATGAGAAACCATACTTCTGACTGTAGCCATCGCGTATCTCGATGTATGTCTGATAGGCGGTTGCAACACCAGCTGCCGACCAGATGGCTTGCGCAGAATCCATGCCTGTCCAGCGAAAGAGATCTGCATATGTGGTTGTTGCGATGTATGCAAATGTGGCATGACCCAGCTTATCTGCATTGAGCGCGTAGCGATAGTCATCATCTGTATTGAAATGAAAATCCGTCGGCGTCCCCTTCCACCAGAGATCGTTCAGGACAGCATGTCCTATTACAAAACCGCCAATTGTAGCTCCGCCAACGATACCGAGACGTATTGGCGATATGGCCGACGTGTCAGAAGTACGACCCTGCAAAGGGGCCAGCACTGCCAATAGGCCCATGATACATGCTATGATCTTCATTGCAACGTGATTGTTAGGTCTGCAGGCAGGCTGTCCAAAGAGCGCATCTGCGTGGTGCTAAAGATATGGTTGTCATAGACAACAACACTCTCGTCAGCACTATAGAGTGATCGCACAGAAAGCTGCGCAGAGTTGCAGACGGCAAATGCTTCAAGAAGTACATGTAGCAGGAGTGCCAGATCCCGATCACAACCTCGTTGCAGTCGTATCACCTCGTCAGGCAGCATGATTCGGCCGCGATCATGAAGGGGAGATGTACGATCGGGAATCGACGCTGCGTACGAGATAGCATCGTCTACTGATGTGAACGCACTCGAAATCTGCTTGTATAAAACTCCTCTTCGCGCAGCGCGCAGAAACTTCTCATGATGTAACACTTCAACTGAGCGATATGCCAAGAGTGTATCTTCCGCCCAAGACTGTCCATCTCTTGCTGCATTGCGAACCATCTCGAAGGCATCGTCTCTGTTCGATACACCCGACATTTGTCTAAGGATCTCTGGGTATGGAAGTTCAGCCTTGAATTCGATGTCGCGTTGCATTGCACTTGCAAAATCTGTCGAGATACATCCCAAAAGGTCAAACATGTCGGCATATGTCTCCTCGAGCAACCACATTGGGATTTCACTCGAGCCGCTCTCAAAATTGAATGTGCCGCGAGTTGTAATCAATCGATTGCATTCAAAAAGCATAGAACGGAAAGCCTCATCTGCGTTGTTATCAAAGCGCTCTGCTACAAACGCCCGCCAACCTGCTTTTGAAAAGAGATGACGTTTTGCCGGATACCAATATCCGTTTCCGTTGATGTCCCAGAGAAATACTGTGTAATGAGAGGCGCCGGCCAGTACACATACCTTTGAAATAAACCATTTCGGCAGCGTCAGAGCCGCGGCGCAGAATATAGACATTTCATCTAGGCATGACACAGTGCCAAGAATTCGCGTTCGATGACTTCGAGCAAACGCTCGGTGCGCGTTGATGACGTCGAATGTGGGATAGACGTAGTTAGGAAAGTTGCCAGCCGCAAGGCTATCAAGCAGCCACGTGCTGTGGTCTGAATTGATTGAATTTCTGTATCTCTCTGCTCTCGCGACACTTTCAATTCCTGTGGAGACGCGCGCAGAATCTAATCGCAACCGCTCTTCATCTATCGATATCGAACCGTGTATATCTGCAACATTCTCAGGGTGCACATGTTCAAAGCTCCTATCCACTTCGTACCGTATAAGCTGGAGTAGTGGCGGAATTGTTGGATCGTCAGTTTGCAAGGACTCGATCCGCAGCAGGGCCTTTGCCTGCTGCTCCCAGAATTTCGCAGACAGCAAGTGAGAAACGGTGAGAGGCAGAATGAGTTCAGGGTGGACAAGTACGTCGAAGAAGTTTGGACATACTGGATCATATCTGTCTTGTTCCGACAACATCATCCCGCATTCTTCCGCTGACGAGTTGCTCGGATCACCAAAAATGCACTTACAAATGTGAAGCAAGCAAGCACGACGAATGGTGCATCCGGATGATAGTTAGAGCTTCTCAAACGTCCAATGATCTCAGGGCCGATCTGTCCTCCAAGATTCGTGATAGAGTTTATCATCGCGATCCCCGCCACGGCCGCTGTTCCCCGTAGGAGTGCAGTTGGCAAACTCCAGAATAAACCACTGTAGGACAGTGTACCACAGGTTACGATCGTGAGGGCTATAATCGAGGGTACAGGTGCGGGGTCTACCATGGCAAACATGATAAGGCCAGCACTACAGGCAAGAAGCGAACCTGCAATGTGCCATCTGCGTTCTTGAGTGCGATCAGAATTCCGTGCCATAAGTAACATTGAAAGTCCGCCTAGCCCCCATGGAATCAATGAGATTAGTCCTACCATCAGATAATCTTGCTTACCAACCCCAATCTCTGTAAGGATTGTTGGAAGCCAGAAGTTGATCGCATAGATGATCGTAATACCAAGCATGTTAGCAAACGTGAGCATCCAGACGCGGCTATCTGAGAATGCCTGGCGGAATGAGTGATTCGATGAACCGCTTGTGTGCTCTTGTGATGAGGCTACTGCATCAAGGACGTCCTGACGCTGAGATTCTGTAAGCCATGCTGCATCGCGTGGGCCATTGGGTAGCTTGACGAAGAGCATAATGCCCATGATGATTGCGGGAATAGCCTCGATGATGAATAGCCATCGCCATCCCTGCCACGCGCCAACATTATGGAGGTACTCCATAAGAAAGCCAGAGAGTGGTCCACCAACAATGTTTGCTACAGCAATGCCGAACATGAACGAAGCAATGGTTCGCCCCCTCATGGAAGCCGGATACCAATATGTGAGGTATAAAATGATACCCGGAAAGAAACCCGCTTCGCTAAGCCCAAGTAAGAACCGCAGTGCGTAGAGTCCGAATTCGTGATCTGGCAGTCCAAACATCTCTGGCAGTGGTCCCCACGGTATCACATCTACGTAGGCGAACATCCCAGAAACAATGCCCCATGTTACCATTATGCGCGAGATCCATACACGCGCGCCAAGCTTGTTCAGTAGGATATTGCTGGGAATCTCAAACAGGAAGTATCCAATGAAGAAAATGCCGGCACCAAAACCATAGACAACGTCTGAATAGCCCAATTCGGTAGCCATCTGAAGCTTTGCATAGCCGATGTTCACGCGGTCGAGAAATGACACGACATAGCTGATAAATAAGATGGGAATGAGCCGTCGAGAGACGATTCGATAGGTGTCTTGTGTAGCACTATTCATGGCGTGCAAAATAGTAAGCATGTGTAGTTTACTGACCATGAATATGCAGTTGATTTGTCACGGAGCGAGATCTGGTCATGCTCTCGTGAGGTACGTTGCGCACGAGTATGGAGCTGCCCCTCAGTGTACAACTCATCCTCGTCATGCACGTGAACTTGCCCGAGCCCTACCAGAAAACACCGACATACTTGTTGTGGCAGGGGGCGACGGTACACTCCATGAAGTTGTTGATGGACTCATGCAGCGTCCGGTAGAATTGCGACCTCCAATACTCCTGCTACCACTCGGTTCTGGAAATGATACAGCACGAATGATTGGGGCGAAAGCAACTATCACAGACATGCGACGTCGGCTGACAGAATTCAATTCTCTCGAATGGGATATTCTCGAGTGCACTATTGGCAGCGACGGCCAAACACGATACTGCACCAACGTCTTAGATGTCGGGTTTGGAGGCGATGTAGCACGAAGATTCAATGGCGTCTTCCGGAGGCTACCTCCACGTCTTGGCTATATGGCGGCTACACTGCAGGCCTTCGTCACAGCAAGTGCTCATGAGATTACAGTTAGTGCAGATGACGTCGAAGTAACAGCTCCGATGCTCATGGTAGCAGTGGCCAACAGCAAATGGTTTGGTAGTGGTATAGGGATAGCACCATACGCAAGACCGCACGACGGGATCGCAGATCTTACGCTCATCACCAATGTTGGTGTCCTTACCTACCTGCGGTTTCTGCCGCAACTCATCAAGGGCAGAGTGATAACTGACACGCGTATTCAATACCTGCAGAGTACGCGGGTTGCAATCACAGCTTCTAAGCCCCTTCCGATTGAGATTGATGGCGAGTTTGTAGGTAATACCCCGCTGCATGTGGTAGTTCGAAAGAACTCTGTTAGGTTGCTTATATGAGCACACTGCCTATCGAACTAGGGAACAACTATCGACTACGCGAAATGTCCGTTGAGGAGTTTCGTGATGCATATCACAGCAAGCAGCAAGAGTACTTTACGGCATCCTTGATCATAGACGTCACTTCACACCTGTCATGTGAAGAACAAACGCTCGCACAGAACAGGCAAAGTGCTTTCCCAACTGTATGGCGGATGCAGTGGGCGCTTGAGCATAACGGCGAGGTTGTGGGATGGACATATTCCTATCAGCATGATCATGAAACGTTGTATATGTGCAACACTGCAATTGCTCAGGAACACCGTAGTAAGGGGCTCTATAAACAGGTACTACAGCATGTTCTGTCAAAAGCAAAGGCAGAGGGCTTTCAGCTTGTGACATCCAAACACTATGCATCAAACAACGCCATTATTGTTCCCAAGCTGAAAGCTGGGTTTATCATCACAGGCATGTCGCTGGACGAGAAATACGGCCTGATGGTGCATCTAACAAAGTACCTTTATCCACAGCGCGAATCAATTGCTGTACATCGCATTGGAGAAACACGATGATGCACATACTGCTTACAACATTGTTGACATGCATGATGATGTCAAACGGTGACACAGCCACCATCACAACGGGAAACGTTCGGCGGACAATTCAGAATGCGGCGCTAAAGCAAGATTCACGCATCGCATATGCCTACTATCCTTCCTATACTGGCATGCCGCTGTATCAACGGAAGATCAACGAAGCGATCTCTGTTGCTGTACCATTTCGCCTTGGTGATGAAGAATCACCTATTGCTTCGCAGAACCTTTCGGAACAGTTCTTTACCAACGCATTGCATGATCTGGCTAAGCGCTACAGCGATTACATAACATCGACATCGGATGTCAATGAAGCGCCTTGGGTGTTGATTGACTCAACAATGATCGATGATCAAGTATTGCTCCTAGGCAAACAAACCGACCTGGTGCAGGTTGTACGGTACCGGTACGAGTTCGCCGGTGGTGCCCACGGTAACTCGTTCATCACGATTGCTCTATTCTCAAAGACTACGGGCAAACAGCTTGCGTTTGCGAAGGATATTGTAACTGACCTTGCTGGATTTAAAAAGGTAGCTGAGGCTGCCTTTCGTAAAGCACGAAAGATCCCTGGAAAACGCTCGTTTACAAAGGCAGGATACTGGTTTGAACAGGGGTTTGGATTGAGCGAGAATGTTCTCCTCTCGAATGACACAGTCACGCTCATCTACAATCCCTATGAATGTGCGCCCTACGTCATGGGAGAGATACGAGTATCGATACCTATGAGCGAAGTTGAAAGTCTGCTCAAGATTCGTTCGCGGTAGCCAGCTCGATTGTGGCCAGAGAATCTAGAAGCGCGCATACCCCATTATCGCCCAAGAGCCAAAGTCTGGGTGGAATGCGTGTTGTAGACATAAGCGTGGTCTCGATTGCAGCGCTGTGCTGCGAAAGAATATGTGGCGGCAGATTCATCAGTGTTGCAAGCTCTGCGAGCCCCTTATCAATACCAGGTAGACCATAGTCCTCGTGGTGATGCCACGGCTGATGCATGCCACTGCTGATTGCCTCTACGATCTCCGCTCGAGAAACTGCGATCTGATCATGCAGCGACGTGATTGCAGGAATCAGTGCGGGCAGTCCCGTACACAAGTATGCTTTTTGTAGAGCGATTGCCAATCTGAGCATTCCAACGTAGCAGGGGCGCACAGATTCAAGTATGACGAAATCAACAGCTGGATGCGCTGTGTAGGTTATCCAGGAATAGTGATGATCAATACAGATGGACCACGATATCAACGTCTGTGCAATGTCGGATATTGCTTTCAGCCGGGGCTGCTCAGACCCGAGAAACACCTTCGTCTCTATTGCCCTGCCGCCATGACATGTCTCAAGTGCCCCTGATAATGCAGCAATACGAATGCCTGCAGAAACCGGACTATCGCAGCGCTTTTGAAGACGACCGAGCGCACTGCCATGGTAAAGCTGGCCAAGATCCTTACCATTTCCCTCGCGTAGATTTCCATCACTGATGTAGTTGATGAAATACGGTATGTCCTGACGTCTCAATTGCTCAAGTTCTGAAAATGATGCATTTGAGTTCACAGAGCCGTATTCATACAAACTCTGTCGACTTGCGGGGAATCGGGCTAAGAATGCTTCTCTGCGATACACAGACGTAAGATTACGTGCGCTGCATGATGCATTCAATGCCTGCTGGTACGTCCACGTATCACGGTATATGGCACGTACAGGTAGCTTGGGATCGAGCTGCTTTGCCCAGGTATGAATCTCGGTCATTACCCGTTCGTCAAGCAAGGCGTCGAATTCCTTATATCCGGCAACTACAGCATCATACCACAATCGCGAATCAACTGCTTCTCCATTGACCGTAGGGGTGTATATGCTGTTTGTAATGTAGACTGTCTGGTCCGAACTGTCTACGGTGCGTACAACCTCGGGCTTGAAAAATGGTGTGCGAAGCGGACGATTAGTCGTTAATCCGCCCATGTCTTCAGGGGGCTGGTCTGGTCCTATTGGAAAGTGCATTGCCACTAGGCCAATAGGCATCGCTGTCTCTTCGATGATCTCCTGTGCAACAAACTCGGCCTCATTGCGAGCGAGTGAAGGTGCAATCCATGGCTGCAACACCATTTCGAGATCTATCACAACGGGCCAGGGACCATGTGCAACAACATTGTCTAACCAGAGATCGCGCGCTTGGAGCAGCTCATACATCCGAATCATCGCACCATACCGGTTATAGTAGAGCTCTACTTCGGATATATCGGCACATTCAACGTGTTCAACGAATTCTTCCCATGCATAGCCAGACCCGAGCAAGACCTTGCGAGTATGGAGCACAGGCTTGCCCATCAAGGTGTTGACGCTTGCAAATAGACGCTGTACCTGATCGACTATTCGGAGATCCTTCGGTTTATAGGCAACACGGAGCCCATCGTTAAACGTGAGTAACGCAACTGACCTGCCGGAATCGTGCAGGTCCCCAGTATCCATAGACACGTTTGTTAATCGAAGCACAGGCCCGCTGTTAAACATCTCATCCTGTAACTTCTGCATGTCATCACTAAGTCGCGTTAGCATCTCTACAACGGCCACATGCCATTGGTTAACAGTATTGCCGATGATGTATGGCAGCCCTGGATATCGTTGATACAGATCTGGATATGTCGTTTCGTTGAACTGATATTCGAAACTGTCGGCACTGGCAAGAGCCTTCGCAACATCGAATTGCGCTGCTACCTCGACATCCACTACAGCAATACACGACATCAAAATTCTGCGGCCAAGTCCGGTTAACATACCATGCATCGCATCATCTGTAATCTCAAGTCCAGAAGTAATGGTGTAATCCTTGAGCAGGTTGAGGCCATGTCTGGTTATTGGCGACAGCAAATAGAATGCCTCGCGCGACATCGGTGTGTTACCAAGTATTCGAGCATTTTCGAAAGGCTCGCAGGATGCTACAGCAACAGCATGGCGGACCCAGGCCGGTAAATCTGGGTGTTCGGCATCGATTGTGCCATCCATGAAGAGTCGATCATCTTTATAGATCGCTCTCCACGGACCAAATAGAACATCTTGCAGGAGGCCGCGCCGCTGTGCGACAGTTTCCGGGCGAGTTTCTTTCGGAGTGAACCAAGCTTCTAATCGCTGATGTGGTGGCACTGCATGATGCAAAGTATCGATCATGAAATGGGATCTTTCAATACGCCCATATTCCACAAACGTTTGAGTACATTAGAAATGCTAGGTGCATTGTGCTTAAATCTCTCTAGGATCTGACGCTGCGTTGATGTTCCTTCTTGCAGTATCGTTGTCAAGGTTGCAACATCTTCTGGAGAGCCTAATGATGCTGCTCGCACGCGAGTTCCAAATCGTCCTTCGAAAACGAGATCCATGTGCTCTTGATAAATACGTATATAGGGAACGAAGGCACAGCCATCAGAGTCGGTAAGCTCAAGTAACCGTCCACGTGAAACAACGCGCTGCAGTGCCTTCTCTATTCCTTCATCACTTGAGAATGTCTCGGTTGCAAATGTAATATATCCCAGAGGGTACTCATCGGTAGCGTGGGTTGGAGCAATGAGTGAGATCGTACACTCAACAAGGTTCACAAGAAATCCCGTTACGCATGCGATTGAACCATGAGCGTGTGTATCCTCGTTAAGGTGTTCACGGATCTCGTTATAGAAAGGGGCTTCTTGGAGTCTTCGCTGCTGCTCTGCGAGCATTTCGGGATGATCTTTGAGGTACTCCCTGTAGCGGCCTGCAACGCCATAGGCAAATGATGCATCACGATTAAGCGGCACACATTCAGCAATTGCCAGCTCCTCTGGTGTGAACATACTGTGCACCTTGTTCATAAGGCTAACAGAAAGCACGCTAAATCTTGTTACCCAGGATTTATGTTCGAAACCTAATTGTAGTAATCTACGTATGCGATTCGGATGCTTGTGTGGTATTGCTGTTGTTGTTGGAGGGAACACCCCGGTAATCTCGTGGTAGTCTATGCAATACTGCTCGTAGTCGGGGTTATCAAGAGGTTCTGTTGCCCAATACAGGAAGCCGCTCTGCACTGCCGGACCGAGCTCCCGCTGCATTGCATGGACGAGAGTAGAGAATCTTTCCTTACCTCCGGCTGCATAGATAAGCGGTGTTGATGTGCGCTCTGGACTAAGTGCGCAAAACCAACAACCAACACTGCATCCTTTGTTGAGCTCAATTGCCAGTGAAGAGTGAATATTCGTCAGCGCATGTTGTGGGCCAAGATCAAAGATCTGGCGTGATATCTGGCGTTTACGCCAGGCAAGCCAAGACGGATCATCTGGTGTACAGATAGTTCCATAAAAATAGTGCGTCCATGTCTCCTTTTGAAGACGCATCGATTCTAGGCGCTCAATCGTTGTGGAACGCTCACCTCGTATGATCCGTTCGACATCTTGAGCGTCAATCACAATGCCATGCGTTAAGAGAGTACCAAATGGATCCTCGGTAAATGCTTCGCGAAATGAAGGATCTGAAATCCACTTCTCCCCAAACCGCTTTTCGTGCGGATGAGCCACCAGCAAATCCTGGAATCGAGCAAGCTCTTCTTGTATGTTGGATGATGTATTCATGAACTAGAATGCATAGGTATGCCTATCAGCATTTCGCCGACTGTGGTTTCCACGGCCGGGTGCGTGCCAATCATTCGTGAGAATGCGCGAGACTCTCCATTGCCAAGCCCGCAAACTCCAAGCCCCATATCTGTTGCCACGAGATAGAAAATCTCATAGAGCACACCAACATGCTTGAGGATTGCCGCAAATGGCATAGCTGTGTATTTCCACATCATCCGGTCGAAGCGGGCACTGAACAACACCAGCATATAGGGAGTTTCAGACAATGCGGCAGACCTTTGCGCGTGGTAGGATACAATTTGGGAGTCTTCACCTAGATCTGCTACGTGCACCATTTCATGGTACTCATCATCATACCGCCAGAGGCCTGCGGGTAGCTCTCCGCCGACATTAGCAAGAATGTATGCATCGATCTCATGTACTGCTCCACCCGAGGGTACCGGTCTTCTTTTCAGTGGAAATACATGATCAATGCCGCTTTGATCTTTGACAGTCATTGACAATGCTTCTGTTTGCCGCATTGTTCGCCAGAACAGCTCACCGAGCTGTGCTAAGGAGGGTTGCTGCTGGCTAAACTTGCGGGTAGAGACCCTGCGTGAAACAACTGATTCCAAACTATCGCTTGTGATGTGTGTTGGTGCTGGCAGTGGTATGCGTATGTCGCAGTCTAGTCTGGGTCTATTCGCTGGGAGGGGATCTCTACGGCCTGCTCCGTAGAACAACCCACCAGAAGGATTTGTGTGAAATCCATGGCGGGATCTAAACTGAAAAAACATCTCATGAGATGTCCATCCATCAGGTTCGTTTAACTCGTTTTGAGCAGAGGCTGCAGACTCATCAACAACAACGGCCAAGCCGGTAAGAATCAGCAATCTCGCCAGAAGTGAGTTCTCTACTCTACTTGATGAGGCAGCCATCCACGACGTTATGGTGGATATGGTGTTTCGATCGTATAATTCAAACCGGGCATTTGCAATGGGCGCCTCGAGGACTAGTGTTGTGCCCATCTTATGGAATGCTGCAAAACGTGCGAGTTGAATTCTCCCGCTGTAACCAGCAACATCAACGATCAATGGCATTGCTGACATAGGAACAAATCGGCCACCGATGACGTCCCCATCGTGATACTCAATAGAAAGTGCAGCATCTTGATACACGCGCTTCAACACAGAATAGAAATTTTGAAGCTGGTCAGCTCCATACTCAGCCAGCTCATCAACAATCCCTGCAAGAGGCATCGTGCGATCAAATGCATCTGCAAATGCCTTGAGGAGCGGGCCATCGCTTGTTGTGCATTTGATTCGGCGACTGAATGTATCGATCACTACACCATCGGCATTGATCACCGATGTGCTCTCCTGATTTGCATACAGGTTTAGGTGTATGAACTCATTCATCATATGAATAGCGCAATCGGATTGAGGTCTTCTTCGGAAATAGGTGATTGTATACGACCCAGGTTGACGGGAACATCGAACAAGCGCCCTGGTGCGTAGCGCGTCCAGAAGTGTCTTAGACCGGGCACGATAACCTTTACTACGGGCATTCCGATGTCCGGACGAGTTTGATTATGTACCAAGAATTCCATTCCGCGTGATTCAACAAGTGACCGTGCGATGGCAATATCTTCAAGCAGATCTGATGTTTGCGGAACACTGTAGTGTTCGCGCTTGCTCATAGGTAGCGAGTCGTCTGGATAGATGTATGGCTGATTTTCCACTGTTGCATTCTTCCACCAGTCTGCAGAATGCGGGTCGTCAAACGCATACCCCTGACCGTCAGGTCCGGGTGCAATGCCTGGTAGCATTTGATTCAGTTCTGTCAAGGCACGCAGCAACGCAATTTCTGGATCAAAGTGTGCGCCAGGTGCAAACGTGATATTCTCTGGTTGCCCCTTGAGATCCCTAGAGAACGCAACGAATACGGGTATGCCGAGATCACTGGTGATATCTATCACCCAGAGCTCTCGGCCAAGCTCGGTGCTGCGGCGCTCCATGGCACGTACGTAAGGATTGTCGTAGCTGGAGAGATCCACTCGGGGCTGACGCGTACGAGGGTACCACCAAATTGCAAATGCGTCGCGTTCAACAAGTTCAAGAAATCCCTGCAGTGTTGCTTCTTCTATGCTGGCACCAGTAGATGCGCCGTTTGAGCATGGTAGAAATGTGAAATCGTTGTTGACCGGAGGATAACTGTAGTATAGATGACCAGTAGGCAGCCACTTGGTTCGTTCCTCAGTGACAGACCATACAGGAGACCATTCGTATTGAGCATCAACATCGAAGGGCTCACATACAAGTGAGAATTTATGACCACGAGTGTTCCACTCTGAACGGTCTCGATACTGCTTTTCGCTCAGCAGCAAGATGTCATTTTGATGTATGCCACGATCGGCCAACTCTCGCAGCGAAGTTGTAATGCGATGTTCATCGCCCCTGAACACACCGCTGTAACGTTCAATGGCTTCGCAGAGTCCGCTCACTTTGGCCTGAATGTCTGTGGTTCCCTTGCCACATGAAGAGCTTCGCAGGCCACTCTTTAGATGGTGAATGTTGCGGTACGATGTGGCAAAATTTTGACCTGAAACATAGACATGCTGAACAGGATCTGTGGGGTCGGTAATACGCTCCAATCCAGTAACGACACCCGAGATGGGGCTGATATGATGTTTGTACTTTTCAAAGACTTGTTCTGATGTCATGCTCCGATAACCAGCATCACTTGTTTGTTTTCGGGGAGATGACGCAAACGCAAGGGACTCTGGTGAGTGTACCTGCGTGATTGTACCACATACTGCACACTGTGGTCTCTGCACAACTGAGTGATGCGTGCTATCTGATCGCAGCGCATTCCATGAGAGCACACTGCCGTGAATTGCTGTTGGTTGATTTGTCTGCGCCAGTGCCAGTTGATCTGCTAGTGTACCTGCAATGAAAATTTCAGAGCCGGGCATGTGTACGCGTTCCGGAAAGGGGTATCCCTCTGGGACTTGTGACCCTAGAAACTCGGTAAGATCCCGATTCATGCGTTGGCGAGACGCCAGGCACTCCCAACATGCTCCGCTGCCGGGCGTAAACCACGGACCAAGCATGGGCTCAAATCCATTCGTCTGCAGCAGCACCCATGGAGTAGAACTTCCGATATGACGCCGATTGATATCTGCGAGCTCCGGGCGCAAGTAATCATCAGTTGCGTATACGTCGAGTGCTGCTGTATCGGAATTGCTATCGCTATCGCTGATGACTATACCAGATAACGCAAGTGCTGCTGAAAGTACCTCTCCTGATGCCTGCCCTACCGTATGCAAACGCAGAGGCGGCAGCTGAGAGCTATTGCTTGCAGACCGCCTTTGCGAAGCTGCGATTGCAAGTACATCCAGCGCGGTGTAGTGAGGTTGAGCCTCGACAATAAAGCCACGTTTCTCTAGTTGGAACAGGAACGTGTAAAGGTCTGTGGCGTCCCAGTCTGGGCGTTCAACAAGCGCTTGATCCACGATGTCGTCGAGGCTAGTTGTACCGTTTATTAACTGGTACAGCACTCTCCAGTAGTTTGACGTAAGCCGAGTTTTCCAGCCACTGCCAGAAATGACGACCATATCTGGTGCCAGGAAGGTAGCATTGATGTGTGGGGCGAATTCTGGATATGTGAGCATGATACTTTATCAACTGAAAAATGCTCGAAAAAAAATGGCACCCTAGAAGGTGCCAATCTGATCATTCTCTCAAGATTTTCTGGAATGTATACAGTAGCGAATCCTATGCCACTCAGGTGGGAAACGCCAGCTGCAAAACGTTTTTACCAGAGGATACGATGTCACCGCTAATTTTTAGTGTTTAGAGTGCTTATACATGACGTACATGCTGAGCATGGTGAGCACGCGCTAGAGTTAGCTGTCGGCAAACAATAATTGCTTGCACCAGCCGCAATATTGTTGAGTGTCTCTTCAGTTAAAGGTTCGGGATCTCTTTCGAGTCCATCAACTGAAAAATACACTATTTCTTGTGTAGAATCAGGCACTTCTTGACCAGAGGGAACAAACACGATTTCTATGCCATCGGGGACATATACGCCACCATCACGCAGCACCGATACTGGGTCGCTGATAAGCGACGACTTGAAATCTGCGTCAACCCTACATTTTGCAAGAATACGTGTAAGTGCTTGACCTTGTTCGATCAAATCCATGCTCTTTGACTCCAGTACTTATGGGTGATCCTGTCAACCGATACTACGAGATGTCTCTCAGTAACACATGCTGGTTGAAGAGGAGAGGGTGCTGTTACCGACCAATGTAAGTTTCAAACCAGCGGAAGCTGCCCCGACTGTATTGGCGCCCGTCAATGCTGTCGCTTTGCACGCACCGGCTGAAACGTGGCTTAGAGCCTCCTCTGTGAGAAGACCTGGATCCCTGTCGAGCACATCAATCGATACATATGCTACTTCTTGTGTAGAAGCAGGCACATCCTGACCAGATGGAACGAATTCTATTGACAGGCCATCGGGAATATCAACGCCGCCATCACGTAGCACAGTAACGGGGTCGCTAATGAGCGATGACTTGTAATCTGCATCAACACGGCATTTTGCAACAATACGTGCAAGTGTTTGGGTCTGTTCGATCAAACTCATTGTGTTCTCCCAGTTGGATGAGGAAAGTTGTGATTGCTAAGTAGACTATTGGATCGCGATAGCTGTTGCAGCGGACGGCTAACCACGTCATTTATCGCACGCCAAAGTAAGGCATATCTCAGGAACAGGCAATAGTGCTCAACAGTCGGAATCAACGCGACACGTTGCGACGAGACGTGCAATAGCTTGGTTGTGTTCGATCAAGTTCATGGCTGCTACAGGTGTATGGTAAAGTATTTACGGACGTTGCCTAGCACATAATGGAACCACAGAGTGCAAGGGATGCATCCGCAGAGATCCCGCAATATCTCCAATCGGGCCGATCCCAGTCATTCTTCAAACCCGCAGCGATGGTATTCAACGTCTCTTCCGTTAAAGGTTCGAAATCTCTTTCGAGCACTTCAACCGACAAATACACCACCTCTTGTGTAGAAGCGGGCACATCTTGACCTGATGGAACAAACTCGATCCGTAAGCCATCAGGAACGTGCATGCCTCCTTCACGGAAAACAGCCACCGGGTCGTTGATCAGTGATTGCTTGTAGTCAGAGTCAACCCTGCACTTTGCCACAATCCGTGTAAATGCTTGACCTTGTTCAACCAAATCCACGTTCATTTGCTCCAGAAATGTTTCGAAAAGCGTCTTTGCTAATCAATAATTCAGTGTCGAGGGTGCTCACGCAGTTGAGGCCTGCCTCTTTATGCTCTCGTTGCTACGCACGTGCAGACCGGGCCAGCAACAGAGCGCGGCTCTTGGAATATCGACGCTCCAGCAGAGATCTGGTTTAGTGCTTCTTCCGATAGCAACTCTGGGTCTTTATCGAGCACATCTACTGAAAGGTAGGCAACCTCTGACGTAGAGGGCGGCACTTCTTGGCCAGATGGAATGAACTCTATCGTTAAGCCTTCGGGAAGATACACTCCGCTTTCCCGCAAAACCGTCATCGTGTCGTTAATAAGAGATGACTTGTAGTCTGAATCTGCTCGGCACTTTGCGACAAGGCGTGCAATAGCTTGGTTTTGTTCGATCAAATTCATCGTTGTAACTCCCTTTCCGCGCAGAATCAAGTAGTTCGTCTGGAATAAAACAACAAAGGACAACACTTGTGAAAGTGCTGCCCTTGTTGATGTATGCTAGTAATTAGCAAAGGCAACCTTTGCTGCTGAAGCAGGACACACATGAAGGGACGGTAAATGCCGTGCTTGCTGTATTGTCGCATGTGCCGCCAGCCGCCACACTTGCAAGTGCCTGTTCGTCGAGTTCGACCATGGCTGTGCTGCCAAGCTTGCCAAGCTGCAGATAGACATCCGTACTTGTTGCCGCAGGGACAGCCGCACCTTCGTCAACGAAATGAATGTTGATACCTTCGGGCGCTGTAAAGCCATGCTGAGCAAGTGCATCAGCTGGATTAGAGAGAAGTGCAGCCTTGAAATCTGCATCTGTATTTGCAAGGGCTACTGCCTTGGCGATTATTTTGAAGTCTGCCATAATGGCCTCCGGATAATGAAATTGTGGGAAGAGATTCCTGTCTAACAAAACGGTTTCAAGATACCAACACGAGCGAATAATCTCAAAGAAAATGCCGTGTTGTTAGGGCATTTTTACGCTATCTGACGTCGAGCTAACTCGGCAAAGAGCCCATTCTGAGTCATCAGATCCATGTAATTGCCCTGTTCGACAATGCGCCCCTTGTCCATAACATATATTCTGTCGGCATCCTTAATGGTGCTCAGCCTATGGGCAACGACCACTCGAGTCACGTTCATTTTGCTCAGAGAGGTCGTAACGATCTCCTGTGTTCGATTATCCAGGGCCGACGTAGCCTCATCCATGAGGACGATGCTAGGCTTTCCAGCCAGTGCCCGCGCAATCAGCAGGCGCTGCCGTTGGCCTCCAGATAATGTTCCACCCCTTTCTGATATCACTGTGTGCATGCCCATAGGCATATCTTGAATATCTTGATCTAAGCCGGCAGCGCGTGCGGCTTCCCATGCATCGTCATAGGTTAGCGTGGCGCTAGCGCCGATGATATTCTTGCCGATATCCCCGCTGAGGACCTTGCCGTTCTGCATAACCACACCCATTTGCCGACGGACTTGACGGATATTGACGTCCCGCAAATCCTGACCATCTATGAAGATGCTGCCTGATTCCGGCTGCTCAAATCCAAGCAGTAATCTGAGAGCTGTACTCTTGCCAGAGCCAGACGGCCCAACCAAGGCAACGAATTCCCCTGGGTTGATGCTAAGGGATACATCTTCGATGATACTAGGCCCATCCGGATCATAACGGAAGGTTACGTTGTTAAAATCTATGCGACCAGAAATCTTCCCAGGATCTGGCTGCATGAAATCTATCTCTGGTGTCTCATCCAATATCGGTTTAACGTTCCTGTAGAGCGGTATACACATTAGGATGTTGGAGAACGAAGCGGTGAACGAAGACATCCACCCCCAGAATAGGGCAAATGAGCCTGTGAAGGCCAAGAGATCGCCAACGTTCACAGGTTTATGATCAGCGATAAGATCCTTGATCACCCAATAGAACGTCATTGTTGCGATAGCTGGTACAACAGCATTGAGAACTGTTGAGATGTTCCGAAGATTGTTTGAGGAGAATTCGGCTCGGCGTTGCCGTGCAAAGAGGTCTGCCCAAAGCTTGAACGCAAAGTTCTCACTGGCAGTTACGCGAATCTTGCTGATGGCGGTGAATAACTGCAGAATGGTACCGGAGATCTTTTGGTAGACATCTTGCACTTGCATAACGCGCGTAAAGCGCAAGTAGCTTGTCAATGCCAGTACGACCAATGACACTGCTAGGATCAGAAGTGCATACCAAGCAAGGGTTGAGGACCGATAGAACAAGAATCCAAGCTGAAAGAAGCCAAAGATGAAGGCTATCAGTGAGTTCGTTGTTGTTCCGGCGATGAGCTGCTGCATTGCTGCAAATCCGTTTGCGCGTGTTGCGAGCTCTCCAGCGGTATACCGTCGGAAGAAGGTTGGAGAAAGAGACAGCAGCCTATCCCAAAGCGCTGCCTGTAGAGACACGTCGCTCTGCATTTGAATACGAAGAACGGCGATGTTTAACGTAAGGTCAAACAGCCCTTTTATAATCGCTGCTAGGGCAATTCCAACCGTAATGAGCAATAACTGTCCCCGCTCTGTCATGGGAATGACGGTGTCAAAGAGAACACTCGTGATCATTGGCATAAACAATGCAAGCAGTCCGCCAGCGATACCAGTGAACAGCACGGAGCCAAGGTCTCGTTTTAACGGCTTCAGACCAAAGCGAAGAAGATCTTTTCCGGTAAGATCACGTTCTGGAAATGGCCTATACACCTGGAGCGCATTCGACATGAAGTCGCCTGCGTTAGCTTTCGAAACTACATCTGTGGTTCCGTCAGCAAAGTATGCCACATATCTATGCGACGTATCTGGGATCAGAGCGGCAATGCGTCCATCTGCACAAAAGCCTACCATGCAGTAACCAGAGCGGTCGTACCATGCATCTGAAAGAACAACGGATCGAGTACGGATGCGAGAGTACTCAAGGAGATCCTGAACAAGATCTACGTCAGTGCTGTTCCACGTAGATGGTAGGCTAAATGGCGTTGCAAGTTCGCTAGCAATTCGCGCGGCTACCCAGACAACGGGATTCGTGTAGACATTGATCGTGTCATTGGTAGAATCGTTGTCGGTGATTCCGACAAACTGCATCAGTGAACTTTGCGACGTTGCATGTCGAAGAACAACTCGACGTTCAATTGACTGAATGTCCTGAGCGGTCTGTCGTGCGCGGTTCTCAAGAAAGAAACCTATACACAAATCTTGAACAGTCTGAATGATTGGTATGCTATCAAACTGCCCAATCGCAACCTCTGTGGAGAAACACTGCAACATGCCATCAACTTGGCTTACAGCGGGGAAGCGGCTCGTGACAGGCACTACTTCGAGATTGATCGAACTGTTGATTGAGGACAGTGGTGTCACGTCACCAACGCGAACCCATGCTGGCTGTCGAAGAGCCGTTATATACGTTCCGTTGCTTACAATGCTGCAAGTATCTGCGCGAATGGGTACGTATTGTGAGGTTTGCATCGCATCGGTCTCTGCCGCAATCAAAACGGCATTAAGCCAATCTGCCAGACCTCTGCCATGCAGCTTTGCCATAGCGTCCCATTGGTGTT
>JBEBCJ010000013.1:0-5034 GCA_041157865.1 Bacteroidota bacterium | reverse complement strand
TGACCGCTCTTCGCGAGCGACGTAAGGATAGAGTCAAACCACGCAGATTCATCTGCTGTATGCGAACCAAGCACCTTCTTGCAGAGTGCTGTGATGGTAATCGTCTTTCCCTGTTCTACGTCCCGTAGAGCTTCTACTATGCGCCCACGCCAGATACGCTGCGGCTGATCTCGAAACATCGGTTCCTGCAACTTCTTCTTGTTTGCAGGCTTCAAAACAAATGCAGACGGACAAAGTGTAGACAAGGGGCATGCATCACACTTCGGCGCGCGCGCGGTGCAGATCGTAGCACCGAGATCCATCACCGCATGATGCCATTGGGCAGACTTGCGAGCCGGTATGACCTGCTCGGCAAATGCCACTAGAACGGCATCTGATTCAACATCGATCGTTGTTGGTTGACGTGATATCAAACGTGAGTAAACGCGTCTGACGTTCACATCGAGAACAACGACGCGCTTGTTGTAGGCAAAACATGCAATTGCAGCAGATGTGTATGATCCAACACCTGGTAGACGTTGCAGCGCTTCGACATCAGATGGAATGATGCCACCGTGCTGCTCGACGATCGCCCGCGCAGTGTCGCGCAGACGTAATGCGCGAGAATTGTAGCCCATGCCCTGCCATTGACGCAACATGGTGCCGTTAGAGGCTTTCGCTAGTTCGTTGATCGTGGGAAACGTCTTGAGAAACAGCGGTAGGCGTGCTGCAACGCGCGAGGTCTGCGTCTGCTGAAGCATTGTTTCAGAGATCAAGACAACATAGGGATCCACATCTGCGATGCGCCAAGGGAAGCCCCTTGCGTTCTCTTTATACCATTTCAGAAGTGTTTGTGTCAGTTTCATACAGTAGATTCGAAGCGGCATGCAGCACAACATCCCACACGAACATATTGAACGCGCAGTTGCAGAGGCACTGCGCGTTCGTCAGAATGCATATGCTCCGTACTCAAAGTTTCTTGTGGGTGCAGCACTTGTAGACCGTGATGGTAATATCTATGTTGGTTGCAACGTAGAGAATGCAAGCTACGGACTCACCAATTGTGCTGAGAGAGCTGCAGTTGCAGCAGCAACATCTGCTGGACGCAGGGATATTGTGCTCTGTGTTGTTGTAACCGACACACCAGCGGCCGCCTCCCCATGCGGTGCGTGCCGTCAGGTACTCTCTGAATGCGATCCACACATGCCCATACTCTGCACAACGCCCCGTCGAGACGATTCTTGGTCAAGTCTCGACGAACTTCTTCCACGCGCATTTGGTCCGAACGATCTCTAACCAACGGTTCTCACTATGGCTATTGCATCAAACAAAAATGGCAAGGCGGCATCCGTATGGCTTACGGTGCTGGTCTGTGGTCTAGGATATTTTGTTGATATCTACGATCTGATCCTGTTCAGCATCGTGCGTCCAACATCGCTCAAGGCGATTGGCCTTGTAACGGAAGACCAAATATTGGATGCCAGTGAGTATATCCTCAATGCGCAGATGATCGGCATGCTCATTGGCGGCATCATCTTCGGGATCTTAGCAGATAAGCGCGGACGTCTCTCGGTGCTGCTTGGCAGCATCTTGATGTATTCACTCATGAACATTGTGAATGCCTTTGTAACTACTGTAGACATGTATGCCATGTGTCGGTTCTTCTCGGGTATTGGTCTAGCTGGTGAGCTCGGCGTAGCTATTACTCTGGTGGCAGAGGTCATGCCAAAGGAGACTCGCGGTGTGGGGACCACGCTCGTGGCATCGCTGGGTGTTCTTGGTGCGGTGGGTGCATACCTCGTTCATGAAATGACTGACTGGCGCGTGGCCTTTGTCATAGGGGGCGTCTTGGGCTTGGCACTTCTGGCACTGCGCGTTGGTGTGCGTGAATCCACGATGTTCCATGCGCTCAATGAAAAGACCGCCGTTCGAGGCAACTTCTTCATGCTCCTGAAGCCCGAGCGACTTCCACGCTACATTAGCTCGATCTTGATTGGCCTGCCGGTATGGTTCGTGATCGGAATCCTGGTAACGTTTTCTCCGGAGTTTACCAAGGAGCTAGGGGGCTCACTCGACGTGAATGCCGGTCAGGCCGTGATGTGGGCCTATGTTGGAATGGCGGCGGGAGACCTCGGAAGCGGCTTGTTGAGTCAGTATCTCAAGAGTAGACGGAAAACCGTACTCATCTTTATCACTCTCTGCGTTGGTATGTCGGCATGGTTTCTGTTCAGCCCGTCACGAACAACTACGGAGACCTATGTGCACACTGGACTGTTAGGTTTTGCTGCTGGTTTCTGGGCTGTATTCGTTACCACGGCCGCCGAGCAGTTTGGAACAAACCTGCGCGCTACTGTTGCTACAACAGCCCCCAACTTTGTTCGGGGCGCAATATTCCCTGCACTCGTTGCATTAAATGCTCTTCGGCACAGCGCCACTCCGCTCATCGAGGGACGCCCACTGGTATCTGCCGCCCTTGTCGTGGGCGGCGTAATGCTTCTACTTGCCTTCATCGGCTGGGCAACACTGAAAGAGACCTACGGAAAAGATCTCGATTACGTTGAAACCTAAGCCCCGTTACAATTGCCTCGCTATTGGTTGGTAGTTTTGCGTCCATGACGCACAACGAGCGAATTGTAATTCTCGATTTTGGATCGCAATACACACAGATCATCGCACGCAAAGTGCGCGAGGTTGGTGTATATGCGGAGATCCACCCGTACAGTATTTCTCACGAGGCCCTAACGGCTCTTGCGCCGAAAGGAATCATCCTTTCTGGCGGACCCTCCAGCGTGTACGCTGATGGTGCTCCGATTCCAAGCATAGATGTATTCTCATTTGGTGTTCCTGTGCTCGGGATCTGCTATGGCCTGCAACTGATAGCCTTTCAGCTAGGGGGCTCTGTAGACAAGGCTGCCCGACGTGAGTTTGGACGTGCCATGCTGCAGATCGACGACACATCGGACTTGTTCGCCGGTCTTGGTCAAGAGACACAAGTGTGGATGAGTCATGGTGACCATTGTACGGCAATTCCGGCCGGCTTTGAGCGCATAGGTCACACCGAGAATGCAGAGATCTGCGCAGTTCGCAACACAGAGCGCAGAATCTGGGGTGTGCAGTTTCATCCAGAAGTGCATCACAGCACGGAGGGTAAGACGATCCTTAAAAACTTCGTCGTGAACATCTGCGGCTGCGCGGCAACATGGAATGCAACGTCGTTTATCGATAATGCGATCAAGGAGATTCGTGATCGTGTTGGTAATGGCGGCGTGATCTGTGCTCTCAGTGGTGGTGTCGACTCAACAGTTGCTGCCGTGCTGCTGCACAAGGCCATTGGCGATCAGCTCCATTGCATCCATATCGACAGCGGACTGATGCGTAAGGGCGAGAGTGCAAACATCATTGAGATGTTTAAGACGCACTTTCGCATGAGTGTAGATCTGGTAGATGGTTCTGAGACGTTTCTAACACGTCTTGAGGGCGTTGATGATCCAGAAAAGAAGCGCAAGATCATCGGCAATGCGTTTATCGATCTGTTTGATGTTGAAGCCAAGAAATTCTCTGATGCAAAGTACTTAGCGCAGGGCACACTTTACCCAGATGTCATCGAATCGGTCAGTATCAAGGGTCCGTCGGCAACCATCAAGACCCACCACAACGTAGGGGGGTTGCCAGAGAAGATGAACCTGCAGCTGATCGAGCCATTTCGCGAGTTGTTTAAGGACGAAGTGCGCCGCGTTGGACGCGAGCTTGGCATCCCCGAGTGGTTCATTGAACGTCATCCATTCCCGGGTCCGGGTCTTGCTATTCGTATCCCAGGTGCCATCACACGTGAGAAACTCGATATTCTGCGTGAGGCCGACGAGATCTATCTCGATGAGATTCGCAAGGCCGGACTCTACAATGACATCTGGCAGGCGTTTGCCGTACTGTTGCCGGTACAAACCGTAGGGGTAATGGGAGACGAACGCACCTATGAACACGTCTGTGGTGTACGTGCAGTTACAAGCACGGATGGTATGACGGCAGACTGGTACCATATGCCGTACGATGTGCTTGCGCGCATCAGTAATCGCATCATCAACGAAGTTCGTGGCATCAACCGAGTTGTATACGACATATCCTCAAAGCCCCCTGCTACGATTGAATGGGAGTAATCAATGGACGGACTGCAACTGCACTTGCTAGCGAATCACTTGCCAATCATTGGTACGATGGCTGCACTCTTGGTGGTCGTTCTTGGGATGCTACGAAAGAATGATGGGGCGATTTCAACGGGACTTATCATTTACGTGGTGATGGCAGTAGCCGTCGTTCCAGCATACCTCAGTGGTGAAGAAGCCGAAGAACGTGTTGAGAACATTGCCGGTATTAACGAATCGGTGATCCACAAACACGAAGAGATGGCTGAATTGTCACTTTGGCTTACAAGTTTGTCAGGACTTCTTGCAATTGGTGCACTTTTTACGCGTAGCAAACAATCGGCGTTAGCACCGAAGTTTGCACTTGCCTTTGTTGTTCTTGCCGTTATCGCGTTTGGTCAGGCCGCACGCACAGGACACGAAGGTGGCAAGATCCGACGTCCGGATCTCGGCACAGCAGTTGCTTCTCCGGCCGGTTCAGAGGCTGACGAAGACGAACACTAACCAAGAGAAACCATGAAGAAGATCTTAGTCCCCATCTCCAACGGTACCGAAGAGATGGAAGCGGTGATTATTATCGATATGCTGCGCAGAGCAGGTTGTGATGTTACCGTTGCTGGTGATGGCGATGTGGTGGTGTGCGCATGGGGAACGCGTATCCTACCCGACATGATGATCGATGATGTCGCAGATGATGATGTCTACGATGCAATCGTTCTGCCAGGGGGCACGCAGGGCGTAAACCATTTCATTGCTAATCAACACCTCGAGCACATCGTAAAGCGTCATCATAATGCAGGAGTTGTTATAGGCGCTATCTGTGCCGCACCATTGGTGCTGCACGACTTCAACCTGCTGCCGCAAAACGCCGTAGTTACGTCTCATCCAGGTGTTGCTGAGACATTCGCCCCCTATG
>JBEBCJ010000012.1:0-30112 GCA_041157865.1 Bacteroidota bacterium | reverse complement strand
TGTTATACATTATGCATCAGGTCGCGTAAGCACAGTTGGAGTATTAGGACGGTAGGCCAGCATCGGGTCACCATTGTAGCGTGGTTTCCCGCTTTCGCGGGAAAGACAATGCCGTACCTTGCACTGTATCTACTTCAGCTCCGGTGCCGTTGCACACGTCGTCCGCATGAGCTTCTTCGTATCAAAGCCCCGTGACTCCGCCTCTTTCACAAGTGAAGCGTAGATCGCTTCATCCACCTGCGGCGTGCGCGACATCATCCAGAGGTAGGAGCGGCCAGGTTCGCCAACCAGTACATGCTGATAAGTGCTGTCGAGCGCGATGACGTAATAGTCGCCCTTGAACGGCCAGAAGAACTGCACCTTGAGCTTTGCATTATTCGAGCCCTCGACGGGAAATGCCTTGCCTTCGATGGTGCGCCACGAGCCCCCTTCAAGACAGTAATTCACAACCTTCACATAGTCGGACATCACAGTGTATTCGGCAACGGAGCACGAGCAGCCCCGCTCAAAGGTGTGATCAAATCGCGCCCACACATACCAGCGTCCAGCATAGCGTCGCAGATCAACAGCATCAACAACAGGTAAAGGGGCTGGCGAAGCACAGCCGATAAGAGCGAGGAGGGCGAGGATGGAGTAGCGCATGGGGGAGAGTTGCGGAATTACGGAATGACAGAATTACCGAATGACAGAATTACGGAATGACAGAATTACGGAATGATAGAATTACCGAATGACAGAATTACGGAATTACGAGAAGACGAGGATCGGGGCAAATCAGCTAGTAATCATCAATAACAAACTGCCAATGACAGACGGCGAAGATATTGAGAGTTAGGTTGGATAAAAGGGTGTAGACGCAGTCTAGTGCGAGTTATGCCGCGATGTTGGAAAGTGCGTTAATTTCACCTTGAATCTACTCGGAGCCCCCTTATGAACCGTCGTGATTTTATCGCAACTACTGCTGGTGTTGGAGCGCTTGCTGCAACGCGTGGAGTAGGCAGTGTGATTCCAGAAGATAGGATTGCACCCACGGTGCTGTCGACCTGGGACCACGGAATTCCAGCAAACAAAGAAGCTCTGCGTGTGCTTACTGGTGGCGGCAGTGTGATTGATGCCGTTGAACGTGGTGTGATGGTGGTCGAGGCCGACCCCACGAACTTGAGTGTTGGACTCTCGGGTTTGCCAGATCGCGACGGCATCGTAACACTCGATGCTTCGATCATGTCGGGTAAGGGGCCAGCAGGTTCGGTGTGCTTCGTGCAAGGCATCGCCCACCCGATATCGCTTGCGCGGATGGTGATGGAGAAAACGCCACACGTGATGATCGTTGGTGCAGGTGCAGAACGGTTTGCTCGTGAGAATGGCATGACACAACGCGAGAATATGCTTAGCGAAGGGGCTCGCAAGGCATGGGAAGAATGGCTCAAGGAAAAGAAGTACAAGCCGGTGATCAATATCGAGAATCATGATACGATCGGACTTCTGGCAATGGATGAGAACCTCAACATGGCTGGTGCATGCACAACGAGTGGACTTGCCTACAAGGTGCATGGACGCGTAGGAGACTCCCCGATCATTGGTGCCGGTCTTTACGTGGATGATGAGGTAGGGGGCGCAACTTGCACCGGCTTGGGTGAGACGGTCCTTCGTACGTGTGCATCGTTTTTAGCGGTTGAGAAAATGCGGAGCGGTGCAACACCGCAAGAGGCATGCGAAGAGGCTATCAAGCGGATTGTGAAGAAGCATCCGACGATAGCCGATTACCAAGTAGGAATACTTGCAATGGACAAGAAAGGACGTCACGGCGCCCACGGCGTGCACAAGGGCTTTACCTACGCATTGAACACCGAATTACGTCAAGCTACGTCATACACCTCATGAGCAACATACAACGCGCACTTGTTATCGGCGGCACGGGGCTTGTCGGATCTCACCTGGTGGAGCAGCTCGATGCCGACAAGCATTTCGACGCGATCTATGCCCTTAGCAGACGACCGTGCGCAACGCACAGTCGCATCATAAATATCGTTACCGACCTCGATGCAGTCACTGGGCAAGAAGAGTTCTTTGATGTTGATGTTGTCTTCTGTGCCATCGGCAGCACGATCAAGAAGGCTGGCTCGCAGGCGGAGTTTCGTCGTATCGATTATGAGCTGCCAATGCACATTGCCCGACTTGCTAAGGCACGTGGTGCAAGGAAGTTTGTCCTTGTGAGTTCAATCGGTGTAACTCCGGATTCCAAGTACTTCTATCTGCAAGTGAAGTATGCCCTCGAACGTGATCTGGCTGCGCTTGGATTTGAGCAGCTATCTATTCTCCAGCCGTCGCTCATCATGGGAGACCGCAAGGAGTTTCGATTTGGTGAGCTCATCAGTAGAGTGTTGATGAAGTATCTCAATTCCCTTACACCGGCGCGCTACCGTGGGGTGCATGCACGCAGCATTGCAGCATCGATGATCAAGGAGGCTTGTAACGCAGAATCTGGTCTGCGATATGTATGCAATGCCGACATTCTTACGACATGACCATTGTCATGGTATGTAGCACGGGCTGACTCCTAGCTTCCCGCATTCACCATTCACCGGAGGATGCGATGTACAACCTGATCAACAGTCCGCTCATTGAAGATCTCTTCGCTGTGTCTACGAAGCCATGTTTGAGTCTGTATCTACCAACACATCGTACGCAGCCGGAGCGTCGTGATGACTATACACGATTTCATCAGCTTGTGCGCGAACTGACCAATTCGTTGAAGAACGGATATAGTCAGACGGAGATCGACATGCTGATGGCCCCCTTCCATGATATCGATCGTGATGAGCGCTTCTGGAATCAGCGTCGCGCAGGGATAGCAATGTTCCGCGCACCTGGCGTATTCATCACACAGCACCTCGATAGATCTGTGCCCGAACTTGCGATCGTTGCAGACTCCTTTCATGTGAAGCCCCTTTTCAGACTGCTGCAGACTGCCGATGACTACTACGTTCTCTGCCTCACCAAAGAGACGGCGCAGTTGTTTGTTGGAAACAGAGATGGATTAGAACCTGTACCTATTCGCGATGGAGAGATTCTCTCGATCGACCAACTGCTTGGATCAGAGCTCACCAAGCGTGGCTTTGCGATTGCGAACTCCGGGGGCATGCGCAGGTTTGTTGGCTACACGACCACCTCGGACGAGGTAGAACTTGACACAGAGCGGTTCTACCGGGCGGTCGATAAGATTCTGCTCGACGAAGTATCGGCCATTGATGAGCTGCCACTTGTTGTGGCTGGTCTCACCGAGCAATGTGTAGTCTTTCAATCTGTGAGTCATAATCCGCGACTTGTGTCTGCTACAGTAAATGTAAATCCTATCAGACTAACCCTTCGCGATCTTACGCAGCGTGCATGGGAGGCTATGGAGCCCTTTGTGCGACAAAAGAGCAGCGCACTGCTCGAGGCCTACGATCATGCAGCAGCACACAATGGAGGAATAGAAGGCGTATTCACGATTGCGCATGCAGCGGCCGAGGGGCGTGTGCAGACCTTGTTCGTCGAGGACAATCGACAAGTACCTGGAAAGATCGATGAGAACACCGGCAACGTTGTCTTTGATGATCTGGCACAGCCAGACATCAACGATGTCCTAGACGACATAGCCCGTCTCGTACTTAAGAAGGGGGGCACAGTTATCGTTCTGCCAACAAACTATATGCCAACCTCTACTGGTGCAGCCGCCATCTTGCGCTACTAAGTGCCATAGTCAGTAGATTCGGGGATGCGACACATCATCCTCTTTCTGCTTACATGCGTAAGCATGATTGCTCAACAACGCACTGTCGGTCTCATCAGTCACGATAGTACGGCGTCGTTCGACGGCTACACATTGTTCACGCCGGTTACCCCAAGATCAACCACCTATCTTATCGACAATGATGGTCAGGTGGTCAATATGTGGGCCAGTAACCTTGCGCCCGGGCAGGCCGTAATGCTTCTCGATGACGGGTCGTTACTGCGAACAGAGTCGCCGGCAGTGCAGGCTATGGGAGGGGGCGGAGCAGGTGGTATAGTCAAGAAGATGGCCTGGGACGGTACAGTGACCTGGCAATACGATCACTACGGCACCACGTATAGATCACATCACGATGTAGAGATGCTGCCCAATGGGAACATTCTGTTGCTTGTCTGGGAAAGCCATACTGTAGCCGAAGCTCTTGCTGCCGGCCGGTTGCAATCGCGTCTGTCGGAGAATGCGTTATGGTCTGAACGAGTGATTGAGGTAAAGCCAACTGGCCCCAAAACAGGCGAGGTAGTCTGGTCGTGGAATTCGTGGGACAACTTGATCCAGGATGTAGATCCCGGTAAGCCTAACTACGGAGTGGTAAACGAAAACCCGGATCGAATAGACATTAACTCCGGAGGTTCCCGCAGCGATTGGCTGCATGCGAACTCCGTACGCTACAATCCAACCCGCGACGAAATCATGATCAGCATTCATAACCTGCATGAGATCTGGGTAGTTTCTCGAAAGACTGGGAAGTTGGTCTATCGCTGGGGTAATCCCCAGATCTATAAAGCAGGGACCACTGCTCAACAGCGACTATGGGGTCAGCACGACGCCCGCTGGCTTCCAGGTGACTGGAGCCGCGTGATGATCTTTAATAATGGCAACGGACGTCCGGGTGGTAATGCATCAAGTGTCGATATTATTGATCTACCCGTTAATCCTGATGGCACATATCGCCGCAGCCCTGCATCTGCGTTTGAACCAGCCCAGGCTATGACAGCATTCCCCGAGACGCTCTCGAACAGATTCTACGGTCAGAACATCAGCGGGGCAACGATGCTTCCGAACGGCAACATCCTTTCCTGCGTTGGACCGACCGGTACGTTCGTAGAATCAACACCAGATAAGCGCGAGGTATGGCGATATGTCAATCCGGTGGGACAGAACAATGTGATCATTCAGCAAGGATCTATGCCCCGCAACAACATGGTCTTTAAGATCTACCGCTATGCTAAGGATCACCCAGCATTTGCAGGAAAGACCATACGTCGGCTCGGACGTATTGAAGATGGAATGCTGAGTGTGCCGGAACGTCACATTTCGCAGGGTTATAGTGCTGTGGTCAATACGCTAGCCAATACAGCCACGATAACTATCCAGGTCTCGGGCTACTATAACCTTGTGGCATATGATCTTTTGGGTCGGGAGCTTGGCACAGTGTATTCCGGCGAATGCGCAGAAGGCACTCAAACCTTTCGCATTCCGGCACACACAATGTTCGTGGTCCGTCAGTAACTCAACATGTCACGTTTCGACATGAGCGCCGCACTATATGGGAAACACCCATTCTTAGTGCGGAGGATACAATGTCGACAACGACCGAAACATCATTCGAGTTCTATATCGATCACCTTGAATGCTTTCGAGCAGGCGAGCTCGCATATCTGCAGGAGGAAGTTCAGCTGGAGTCGCTCGTGCATGATGCGCGCGTACACGGCACACTAGACGACCAGCGAGAGCTGCGCTATCGCCTGAATGAGCTTCGCATAGCGCGCGAAGCACATGTGCGCTATCATGCAGAGAAGCTCCGTAACTCGTTGGATCTGTAACTTCATTTTCGATGGTGGTTTCCTATCTTATACCGCGTTCAACTTCTGAAAGTCTCTCGTGAAAACTGCACTCCACATACTCTATGCATGTTGCATCGCAATGTTCGTTGGCGCATGCGCCGACCTGGTGGATGGTCCCTACCATGGCCGCGACCACGATGACGACGACTCTACTCAAACGGATACCACAGATCATACGGGTGGCGGAGACACCACCACGACTGATTCGACGGTATGCTTCTCGCGCGATGTACTCCCGATCCTGATTTCAAATTGCGCGATGTCTGGGTGTCACAACGAGGCATCGCACGAGGACGGCGTTGTGCTAACAACGTATGCATACGTAATGCGCAATGTTACTCCCGGCAGCCTCGGCAAATCTGAGCTGTACGAGGTTATAACAGAGACAGACCAAAAGGACATCATGCCCCCGCCTCCCGGTAAGCTCACCACTCAGCAGATCAACACGATAGCTCGGTGGATCAGGGAAGGGGCTACCAACCGCGATTGTTCAAACGATACACCATGCAATACCACTGACGTCTCGTATACCACAACGATTGCTCCTCTGATCTCAACATGGTGCATTGGGTGTCACGGCACCATAGATCCAAGTGCAGGCATTGATCTTACAAACCGCTCGGTAGTGGAAGCACAGGCACGTTCAGGAGCCCTGCTGGGGACTGTTACTCATACGACTGGCTTTGCCAAGATGCCGCCATCGGGCCCGAAGTTGGATGACTGCTCTATTGCACAGATCAAGGCTTGGGTAGCGGGCGGGCTCAAATAGCCCAATCGTTTTGCTAAGATCATCCCTAGCATGAACTTGTGTTCATGTAACAATGAACCAACCCGTTTGGCGTCCATTCGCCCATGGTCGTATATTTATCGCTACGACCGCCAAATGTCGCTTCTTCTATCTTGGATTAGGGTTCATGCGTTTTTGGGAACACTGTTGCGTTCTAGTTCTACTCAGTTTTTGCTTGGTTTCCCAACCAGCAACACTAGGCGCATACCCCAGCACACATGCATACGATACTACCCGGCAGAAACCGGTGTTCCCGGACGAATTCAGCGAGCTTGACGAATACGAAGAAGAATCAGACAAGTTGGACCCCGCAATTGCCCGTCGAATGGAGCAGGCTAGGCAACGGTACCTGCAGGCATTGTCCAGCATAGAAGGTAAAGACACCACCAAAGCTGCCGAGGAATTTGAGGGGGCCATTGGAATCCTGAATGAGCTAGCCTCATTCCCGGATGTTGAATCCAACTCCGACTTCACAGACCTTGTGCAAAGTGTTATCGAGGACTACGAGACATATGTCCGCAGCATCGACAATCTGAATCAGAACTCCTCGATCTTCATTTTGCGGGATCGCTTGTTCGAGGCTGTTGATGCAAAGCAGACTACGCTCGAGATGATCACGGTGCCGAAGCCCCTTGCCCCACCTGATCTGCCCGAAACAACGATTCCTCTTACATATAATGAGCATGTTGATGCGAATATCTCGTTCATGGCATACGGCCGAGGACGCAGATTTATGAAGACATGGATCGAGCGCACAGGCCGCTGGTTCAGTCTGCTGAAGCGCATCGCGAAAGAAGAAAAGATGCCGGAGGAAATCGTCCACCTGGCGATGATGGAATCGGCCCTGAATCCGAACGCATTCTCACGTGCCAAAGCAGTAGGCATGTGGCAGTTTATGAAAGCCACCGGCGAGGAGTATGAGCTGTCTGCAGGATATTGGATCGACGAGCGTCGCGATCCTGAAAAGGCTACGCGCGCAGCTATGAGATTCCTGCGAGACCTCTACAGCGATCTTGGCGATTGGCATCTGGCGCTGGCAGCATACAATTGCGGTGCCGGAGGCGTGCGCCGAGCAATTCGCAAATCCGGCATTGAACGTCCAACCTTTTGGCAGATACGGGAGCATTTGCCGAAGGAAACACGAGACTATGTTCCGCTTTACATCGCAACTACGATCATTACGATGAAGCGAGACAAGTACGGATTCTCAGACGACAGCGTGGACCTGCACGATCCGTATGACTACGAAACGGTCAAGATCGAAGAGCCTGTCAACTTCACAACACTGGCAAAGTGTGGTCAGGTATCGATAGACTCACTTCGCAAACTCAACCCAGAGCTCGTCCGTGACTGCACTCCGCCGAGTGGAGCATATCAGCTCAAGGTATACCCCGGCATGGCCGGCGACTTCCTGAAACGCTATGCCGCACTCAGTGACGATGAGAAGCAAGTGTTCATCAGGCACGCTGTGGTGCGGGGAGAGACGCTAGCATCAATCGCTGGTATGTACGGAACGACTGCCGGCGAGTTGGCAGAGATCAACGGGCTTAGTGGCTACAGAGCCCGCTTGAAGGGTGGTATGAGTCTGCGCGTGCCCGTTCGTGGTGGACGTGATAATCCGCAACAGGACATTGCAACTCAAGACGCGAACCAGTCACAGCAGAGTACATCTGCCAAGGTTGCGCCCGACACCTCAAAGGTTGAACCAACAACAACAACACAATCGACAACAGATAAATCAGTCCAGACAGGGGCAACAGGTCGCAAGGAAAAAGTCGCAGCAATCCATGTTGTTGAGCGCGGAGACAACCTTTCGTCGATTTCGAATAAGTACAATATTCGATTGATGGATCTCCGCAACTGGAATGATATCCCTTACGATAAGGACAACCTGCGCGTTGGAGACACACTCATCGTAGGCACACCTTCAGGTGTGACTCGTCGCAGTGCCATACCGGAAATCGAGCGTATGCCTGTTGTGCAGACCAAGATCCACAAGGTTCGTCGTGGGGAAACTCTTGCCAGCATAGCACGATCCTATCAGATAACACCCGAGCGCCTTGCCAAGATCAACAACCTATCAGGTCGTAGACTCAAGGTCAAAGCCGGTCAGCGTCTCAATGTCGAGGTAAAGACTGCAGCCACCAAGCCACAACGTCAACAGGCTACTGTTCAGCAGCCTAAAAAGTACAAAGTGCGCAAAGGCGACACGCTTGCCGGAATCGCAGACAAGTTCAACACAACGATAGCGGCAATCAAGAAGCGCAATCCTGCGCTTAAGCGTTCAAATGCGCTTCGTGCCGGACAAGTCGTTTACCTCGATTAAGCGGTTTCTCGATACCTGATTGCCCGTATCTTTGCCGCAATGCATGCGATCATTCCAGTAGCCGGCATAGGCACACGACTGCGCCCGTTCACACACTCCTTGCCAAAGGTGCTGGTGAATGTTGCGGGCAAGCCAATCCTTGGACACATTCTGGATTCTCTTGTTGAACAAGGGATCACCAGTGCAACGATCATCACAGGCTATAAGGGCGAACTCGTCGAAGAGTACGTCACTAATAACTACAAGCTCGATGCAACATTTGTACAGCAGGATGAAATGCTCGGTCTCGGCCACGCGATTTGGACTGCAAGAGAGTCTCTTCTCGACGAGCCGGTCCTGATCATCCTTGGCGACACAGTATTCGACGTAGACCTTGCAACGCTTAAGCAGCGGCAGTTTTCATCCCTTGGCGTCAAGCATGTTGATGATCCGCGCAGATTTGGTGTGGTTATCGAAGAAGGGGGCTTTGTATCTCGCCTCGTTGAGAAGCCCGAAACGCTTGTGTCAACCATGGCCATTGTCGGTCTGTACTACATCCACGAGCCACGCAAGCTGCGCGCAGCCCTAGATGAACTGATCTCGCAGAACATCAGAACAAAAGGCGAGTATCAACTCACTGACGCCCTGCAGCTTATGGTAGACAGTGGCGAGAAGTTCACAACATTTGTTGTGGACGGTTGGTATGACTGCGGCAAGCCCGAAACCTTGTTGCTAACAAATCGATTTTTGCTTACCAAGCGCGGTGTACAGCCCCCTGCCCCAGAGGGATGCGTGTTCGTGCCGCCGGTGCATGTTGACCCAACAGCAGTCGTCGAGCACAGTGTCATTGGTCCGTATGCTTCAATCTCCAAGGGTGCCGTTGTTCGGAACAGCATCATTCGCGACAGCATCATAAGCGACAATGCATCGGCCATCGATATCGCACTCGATCAATCGATTATTGGCGAAAACGCAGAGATCACAGGTAGATTTTCCACCATCAACATTGGCGATGCCTCTATCGTGAGGTTGTCACAGTAGCACATGAAGTACATTTTTACCTCCGAGTCCGTTTCTGAAGGACACCCAGATAAAGTTTGTGATCAGGTATCGGATGCGGTGCTTGACGAGATCCTTGCCCACGACCCAACCGGTCGCGTTGCATGTGAATGCTTTGCAACAACTGGAATGATCGTTGTAGGCGGCGAGATCACAACATCGCATTACGTCGATCTGCCCAAGCTTGTGCGCAGCGTGATACGCGACATCGGCTACGACAAAGGCGAGTATCGTTTCGAGGCAGATTCATGCTCGGTGATAAACGTCATCAACAGGCAGTCGCCCGATATCGCTCAGGGCGTCGACACAGGCGGAGCTGGCGACCAAGGCATGATGTTCGGATACGCTAACACTGAAACAGCTGAGTACATGCCGGCAGCGATCCACTTCTCACACCAGCTCGTAAAGCGCCTTGCAGACATTCGCAAGAACAACGCTAACCTGATGCCGTATCTGCGTCCGGACGCCAAGGCCCAGGTGTCCGTGGTTTATGGTGACAATGGAGAAGTTGTAAGCGTCGACACGGTAGTAGTTTCTACACAGCACGACCCGATGGAGAACGCACAGGCGCGCATCACGGAAGACGTGATCGAAAACGTCGTCAAAGCCGTCATACCAGAGCACCTCATCAACAGTGATACCAAGTTTCATGTAAATCCTACTGGCAAGTTCGAGATAGGCGGTCCACACGGTGATACGGGGCTTACGGGACGCAAGATCATCGTAGACACATATGGTGGCAAGGCTCCACACGGTGGAGGGGCATTTTCCGGCAAAGACCCAACGAAGGTTGATCGCTCTGCTGCCTATGCAGCACGCCACCTTGCTAAGAACATCGTTGCCGCTGGCATTGCCCGTGAATGTACAATTCAGCTGGCCTATGCCATTGGAGTTGCCCAGCCTGTTTCGATCAACGCAGACCTGCACGGCACGTCGAAGGTCAATCCTCGCGAGTTAGAAGCCTTCATTATGCAGAACGTCGATCTAACGCCTGCCGGCATTATAACGCGTCTCAACCTGCGCAGGCCTATCTATCGTGCAACGGCCGCTTATGGACATTTTGGACGTCATGAGTTCCCATGGGAACATCTGGACCTCCGTGAGATGTTTGCTTCACAGTTCGCATAATCACCATCACATTATCTGATAGACATGGCAACAACAACAGTTAAGAAGTCAGCCACCAACGGCGTAGTCAAGAACGGCGTAGCCAAGAATGGTGTGCACAAGAACGGCAAGATGATGCCTCTGCCAGCACGCGTGGCAAAGGGCAATGTTGGCTATAAGCCTCACGCATTTGCTGTGGCAGACATGAGTCTTGCTCCTTGGGGACGCAAAGAGATCATGCTGGCAGAAGCTGAGATGCCGGGTCTTATGGCCCTGCGCGACGAGTACAAGGGCAAGAAGCCATTGAAGGGGGCACGCATAGCAGGCTGCCTTCACATGACCATCCAAACAGCTGTGCTAATCGAGACACTAGTTGACCTTGGTGCGGAGGTTCAATGGTCTAGCTGTAACATCTTCTCCACGCAAGACCACGCTTCGGCGGCAATCGCAAAAGCGGGCATTCCAGTCTTTGCATGGAAGGGAATGAACGAAGAAGAGTTTGATTGGTGTATCGAACAAACGCTGTTCTTTGGTAAGAACCGCGAGCCCCTTAACATGATCCTGGACGACGGTGGCGACCTGACGAACATGGTGCTTGATAAGTACCCAGAGCTCGTTGGCGGCATCCGTGGTCTCTCTGAAGAGACAACAACCGGTGTTTTACGTTTGTATGAGCGCATCAAGGCTGGTACGCTTCCAATTCCGGCGATCAATGTCAACGACTCTGTTACGAAGAGCAAGTTCGATAACAAGTACGGCTGTAAGGAATCACTCGTAGACGCTATCCGTCGCGCCACAGACATCATGCTCGCAGGTAAGGTTGCTGTTGTTGCTGGTTATGGCGACGTAGGCAAGGGTTCAGCTGCATCGCTCGCAGGAGCTGGCGTGCGCGTTATCGTAACAGAGATCGACCCGATCTGTGCTCTCCAGGCAGCCATGGACGGATTCGAAGTCAAGAAGATGGCAGATGCTGTGAAGGAAGCAGACATTGTCGTTACAGCTACCGGCAATTGCGACATCATCTCTGAGAAGCATTTCAAGTCGATGAAGGACAAAGCCATTGTCTGCAATATCGGTCACTTCGATAATGAGATCGATATGGCTTGGCTGAACAAGAACTACGGCAAAACGAAGCTGGAGATCAAGCCGCAAGTAGATATGTATACGATCGGTAAAAACAACATCATTGTACTGGCAGAAGGCCGCCTTGTAAATCTCGGTTGCGCTATGGGCCACCCTTCATTTGTAATGTCGAATTCCTTTACCAACCAGACGCTGGCGCAGATCGAGCTGTGGAAGAATGCCGACAAGTATGAGAACAAGGTCTACGTTCTGCCAAAGAAGCTTGACGAAAAGGTAGCACGTCTGCACCTCAAGAAGATCGGTGTGCAGCTCGACATCCTGAATGAGAAACAGGCCAAATACATCGGTGTCGAGGTCAAGGGACCGTATAAGCCGGAGTACTACCGGTACTAAGCCAGCGCAATACCATCTGTAAACAACAAAGGCCCTGCTACCGCAGGGCCTTTTTCATTATGAAGTCATTGAGCCAGAACTGCTTGTAGGGTATATCTACCGTTGCAATGATCTCGTAGCCGTTCTTTCGATAAAAATCCTGCGCAGTATTAAACCGGTTCACGTTCAGAACAAGCTCATCAACACCGCTGTTGGTTAAATGCTCCTCAACCCATCGAAGTAGTAGCGATCCGATTCCTACTGACTGATACACGGGCCGCACGTATAGTCGGTGCAGCTTGTATCTCGACAGAGCGGCCTCGTCGATGCTATAGTATGCAAATCCTGCTACCAGCCCGTCCTCAACAGCGAGTACGTACGTACCCTCAAGGTTCGTAATCTGCCGTTCGATTGCTATGTGGCTCAGGAGATCCTCGAACATGATCTGAATCTGTTCGGATGATATTATCGGTCTGTACGTAGGCTCCCAAGTGGCCAGCGCTGCCTCGTGTATAAGGTCTACGTCTTCAGCCGTTGCAAGGCGAATAACGGGCTTCTTCATTGTTTTACTCTAAACATAGGCAAGGCGGGAACTATCCCGAACCTTTGCGCATTTAGCCTCTCGTATTCGGGGACAAGCCTTTGGCTTTCCCCTACAATCAGACCCCGCATGAGTGCAGACATGCGGGGTCTTCTTTTTTTAGATATCGAGATTGCGCACGTACTGGGCATTACGCTCAATGAAGTCGCGGCGGGGCTCTACAGCTTCGCCCATGAGTGTTTCGAACACATGCATCGCCTCGGCAGCGTTTTCGATGCTCACACGCAGCAGTGTGCGAGTCTCAGGGTTCATCGTTGTGGCCCAGAGCTGCTCCGGATTCATCTCACCGAGACCTTTGAACCTGCTGATAACGATACCGTCTGCTGTGGCTCCCTCTTCAACTGTAGCCTCGCCCTCTTCTGCTGCAGCCTTCTCAGTGGCCTTCGCAGCCTTGCGATCGGCCTTTTCCTTACGAATCCGATTGATGATCTCATCACGTTCGGCATCGTTGTAGGCATAGTTCTCCTGCTTGCCCTTCTTGAGCTTATAGAGAGGGGGCTGGGCAATGTACAAACGTCCGTCGTTAATAAGCTGTGGCATGTGCTTCCAGAACAGCGTTAGCAGCAGTGTACGGATATGTGATCCGTCTACGTCGGCGTCGGCCATCAGGATAACCTTGCCATAACGTGCCTTGGCCACATCAAAGTCATCGCCAAACCCAGCACCGATTGCTGTGAAGATCGTGCGGACTTCTTCGTTCTCGAGCACTTTTGTAAGACGGGCCTTGTGAACGTTAAGGATCTTACCCTTCAAAGGCAGGATTGCTTGGAAGCGCCTATCACGTCCCTGCTTTGCAGAGCCACCAGCTGAATCGCCCTCGACAAGAAAGATCTCGGTGTCTTCGGGTGTCCGTAGCTGACAGTCGGCCAGTTTACCTGGGAGCGAACCGCTCTCGAGGGCACCTTTGCGTCGGATCAGATCCTTGGCCTTACGCGCTGCCGCACGTGCCTCGGCAGATTGTGTAGCCTTCTCGATGATGGTCTTGGCAGCACTTGGTGTTGCGTCGAGATATTTGCTGAGTTCCTCATTCACGATCGAGCGGACAATTCCCTCGGTCTCGCCATTACCAAGCTTCGTCTTGGTCTGACCTTCGAACTGCGGCTCTGCGACCTTAACAGCCACGATAGCTGTAAGGCCCTCACGGAAGTCTTCTCCGGTAAGGTTAATGTCCTTCTTCGTCATGTTATTCGCCGACGCATACGCATTGAGCGTGCGCGTGAGAGCACTGCGGAACCCTGAGACGTGCGTGCCCCCTTCAACCGTGTTGATATTGTTCACGTACGAGAGCAGTGTCTCGCTATACCCGCTGTTGTATTCGAAGCAAATCTCAACAACCGTCTCTACGCCGGACTCATTCGTGAACGTACCCGACATCAAAATGGGCTTTGTAATGACCGTTGCATTCGCATCGAGGTGACGCGCGAAGTCAACCAAACCACCGCGATATGCAAACACGTCCTTTTGTCCGTCGCGCTCATCCTGGAGCGTGATCGTGACATCCGGATTCAAGAATGCAAGCTCGCGCAAACGCTCAGAGACCTTCTCATAACGGAATTCTACTGTACGAAAGATCGTAGCATCGGGCCAGAAGCGAACGGTGGTTCCCGTGCGGGAGGACTTGCCTAACTCTTGCACTGGACCTTGCGGAGCACCGATCTTATACTTCTGCTCGTACATCTTGCCTTCGCGTTCTACAGTAACAGTAAGGTCGGTAGACAGAGCGTTAACGCAGCTTACGCCCACACCGTGGAGTCCACCAGAAACCTTATAGGTGTTCTTGTCGAACTTGCCGCCAGCGTGCAGCGTGCACATCACAACCTCAAGGGTTGAGACCTTCTTTACCGGGTGGGGTCCAACGGGAATACCACGTCCATCATCCTGCACAGAGCATGATCCGTCGCTGTGCAATGTGATCGTGATGTTCTTACAGTGCCCGGCTAAAGCTTCGTCGATCGAGTTATCGACAACTTCCTGGATAAGGTGGTGCAGACCGCGTTCGCCAACGTCTCCGATGTACATGGCCGGACGTTTGCGGACAGCTTCGAGTCCTTCGAGGACCTTGATACTATCCTCGGTATATCCTGGTTGTTGTGGTTTTTCTGACATACTGTTCTCCTAGTTACAACGTTATCGGATGATGATCTCTCGAACGAAATCTTCCCCGGCTCGCTGATTGAGTGATAATCGTAATTCTTCTCTGCGGAGGATAAGCTCGCTGCGCCATGAAGCTTCGGGTACATGCACACGCAAGACGCCATGTTCGAACGAACGTATCTGTGTGCGCGCTGCCAGCCCCTTGCCAACCACCTCTTCCCAATACACTGGCAATCTGGCTTTCAGGAGCTCACCTTCGAGTTGGCGGCTCTTAATAAACCCACGAAGTAGGTCGCGCAGTTGGTGCATCAGGCTGCCTCTTTTGCAGTATACATTGCTGATTGCTGCAGTGTCACATGTCCGTTATGGACATCAAAGAGTGCAACATGGATAGGTGCAGTGCGGTCGGTATCTCTCTGTTTGATCACCGCCAGCACATCATCCCCATTTGTGGTAGTCACAAAACACTGCATGCCCATACGAATGATCTCTTCGAGCACACGTGCACTGCGTTCGTGATCAAGCTCGCTGAAAACATCATCGAGTAGCACAATTGGCCGTTCGTTGCAACGTTCATGCAGCAATTCACATTCAGCGATTTTTAGCGCGATAAGCAGAGATTTATGTTGCCCCTGCGAGGCTGTTTCTCGCACGAGTCCATCGTTGATAAAGAACGACATTTCGTCCTTTTGCGGACCAAACATCGTTGATTCTCTTGCTATCTCGCGCGATCGTACCTGTTCAGCATACTCAGCATACCTCTTCGCAATGAAAGGGGCAAGCAGTTCGGACGCATCCTCTGTCGGCAGCAAATCCGGCTCGTACACAATGCGGATTGTTTCACGCTCTGCGCTTATTGTGGCATAGATCTTCTCGATACGTGGTGCAAACTCCCGAAGGAAGACTGCCCGTCGTTCCACAATCTCTGCACTGACTGCTATAAACTGCCCCGTCCAGAGATCAAGTTCCTGCTGCGTGGCCTGTCCGGCGGCAACAAGTTGGAGAAGCATGTTTCTGTGTTTGATCAAACGCCTGTGCTCGAATAGAAGCTCGGCATAGCGCTTACTTGATTGCGCCATCACACCATCGAGGAACGCCCGACGCTCTGCTGGTCCGCCGAAGGTGATGCTCTTGTGGTCGGGACTCAAAGCAACGAGAGGCATCTCGCCGATGATGTCTCGGGGTGTGCATGAAGATTGCAGCGTGTTGGCGATCTTCTTGCGGATACCCGCCCTGACAGTAACTGTTACGGAGTACGGCACACCCAGATCACGCATTGCATGAACGCTTGAGGTACTGGCTGCTTCTCCATGACGTATCACGGCTGTGTCCGGAACTGGTACAAAACTCTTTGCCAATGCGCAGAAGCTGATTGCTTCTAAGACCGACGTCTTACCTGATCCGTTGTTTCCTGTAAGAATATTCACATCCGGAGCGCACTCCAACTCTGAAGTGGTGTGGTTGCGAATGTGTTCTAACAGAACGGATCGTATGATCACCGAGGAGCCCCTTATCAGATCTTCACTGGCATGACGAGCATGAGCAGTGAATCGTCTCCGGCAGCCGGTGTGATCAGAACAGCGCGTATCGGTGATGAGAAGGTCATCTTCACATTCAGATCCGGATCGTCGTCTGCTGTAATATTCTTGATCGCCTCTTCGAGGAATCGATAATTGAACCCCACCTCGAATGCACCGCTTGTAAACTCACAAGGGATGTTCTCTGTACCCTTGCCGCCGGAATCCTCATCTTCTGAGTGTACCGACATTGATGATGCTTCAATGCGGAAACGTACGTGCTTTGTGTTTGTATTGGCGAACAACGAAACACGCTTGATTGCGCTGAGAACTTCTCGCTGGTTAACGATAAGTGTCTTATCGTTGTCTGAAGGAATAACGTTTTGGTACGGCGGATACTTCTCGTCTATGATTCGTGTAGTGATCGTCATGGACCCTACGCTGAAGCGCGCATGGGTGCGTGAGATTGCCATCTCTACGTTGTTGTCGAGCTTACGCAGAAGGTCCACAGCACGGGATGGAACGATCGCCTCGAGGCTGGTTGGGAATGCTGCGCCATCTGACTGCACGACAACGCGCGAAAGACGGAAACCATCCGTGGCAACTGCCGTTACGCTGTCTCCGTGAAACTGGAAGAACACACCTGTCATGCTTGGACGGTACTCTTCCGTTGAAACAGCAAATACAGTCTTGTTAGCCATTCGAGCCATATCCTCTTTTCGGATCTGCGCCGTCTGCGCATCCGGGAATGGCGGTATAGACGGGAACTCATCGGCATCGAGAGACTTCATCTCGTAGGAACCCGTGGGAGTGCGGATCGTGATGATCTGCGTCTTGGGGTTTCCGTCTACCTCGATCGAACCTGATGATCCAAGTTCCTTGACAAGATCATTGAATTGACGGGCCGGTATCAGCAGAGCACCGTTCTTTTCGCCGACAACATTGATCGCAAGCGAGATGGTGATTTCCTGATCAGTTGCCGTGAACGTAAGCTCTCCTCCATCCAATTCCGCATGGAGGTGTTCGAGCACTGGTATGGTGCTCTTTGCCGGGATCGCAGGGAGCACCTTCTGAAGTGCTTTTTGAAGATCGGGTAAGGCTACAGTAAACTTCATGGTTCTTCCGAAAGAAATCACGCCATACGGCGCGAAAATGCTAGTTTTGAAGGGCGAATCTACGAACCACTGAATGAGTCTCCAACCTTTCGAATGCAAAGAATATTAACACCTTACGGCTACGACAATGCCTTTCTGATGCTTGGTGTTGCTCTGGCGATAGCCTCACTTGGTTTTGCCCCGTTGTGGCCCGTGGTAAAGGTCCTCTGTTTTGGCTTTGGCGCCTTCATTTTTGCCTTCACGATGTGGTTTTTTCGTGATGCCGAGCGTCCGCTAAACCCTGTTGCAGCTGGCAACAGTGCCCTCATCATAGCACCTGCGGACGGACAAGTGGTAAATGTCACACCAATCGACAACAGTCCAGAGCTTGGATGTGCTGCCGTTCAAATCAGCATATTCCTTTCTCCGGTAAACCTGCACGTAAACCGCTACCCGGCCTCCGGCACGATCCGTAAGGTGACGTACTTCCCTGGCAAATACCTCATGGCATTCAATCCTAAGTCGAGTCTGGAGAACGAACGGTCGCAGTTTGTGCTTGAGACCGAACATGGCCTGATCAGTTATCAGCAGATTACCGGGTTCCTGGCCCGACGAATAGTCTACGACACCCAAGAGGGAGACGTGGTATCTGCGGGCGATCGTTTCGGCATGATGAAATTCGGGTCTCGGATGGATGTGGTAGTCCCTGCATCTGCCGCAGTTTTTGTGCGGCCGGGGCAAAAGGTCGTCAGTTCGGCTTCGATCCTGGCTGATATGCGAGGTACTACGGCATAATCATGCGTGTAACCAGATCTGTTATACCGAACCTATTCACGGTAGCCAACCTTTTCTGCGGGTTTGCCTCGATCGTAGCCTCGTTTGAAGGCAGGATCGATCAGGCAATCTGGTTGGTTGTAACGGCAGGCATCTTCGACATGCTTGATGGTGTTGTTGCCCGCATAACAAAGAGCACATCAGAATTTGGTGTAGAGCTCGACTCCCTCTGCGATGCGGTTTCATTTGGTGTTGCGCCCTCGGTGCTGTTGTACGTTACCTTCCCGTTGGCATGGCAGCACCAACAATGGACACTGGTAATAGCGGCATTACCGGCAATAGCAGGTGTACTGAGGCTTGCACGGTTTAATGTCCAACTCACAAGCATGGAAGACAAGCTGTACTTCCGCGGTATGCCCATCCCTGCGGGCGCACTCACGATTCTTGCCTATATCCACGATTGGCACATTGAGGTGCCTGGCGGCTTTCAGCCAGCAGCTCTTGCGGTAGTTACGGTCGTTGTTTCACTGGCCATGGTCAGCACAATTAAATACGACAACCTGCCACGACCCTCAGCGCGCTCATTTCGCCAGCGTCCTATAATCTTTATCATGTTCATTATCGGCATACTGGCATGTATTGCTACGGCGCTCAAGGCAATGTTCCCATTTATGGCGCTCTACCTTGTAGGCGGCGCGCTGCGTCATGCTTTTATCTTTTTGCGCGACCGCAATGATGATGACGACTCCGTTGAAGAATCCGATCCAGATCCACTATCAATCTAGACCATGAAAACGTATACTGTACATATCGCCGTAACACTTCGCCGCGCAATACTCGACGTCCAGGGAAAGGCCGTTGAAAATGCGCTGCACTCACTGCATATGCCCGGACTGACGAATGTTCGTATCGGCAAGCACATTGAACTGCAGGTGCAGGCGCAAGACCACGACTCGGCCTCTGCCATGATCCGTGAGGCGTGCGACAAGCTTCTTACGAACCCCGTCATGGAAGACTACACCTTTACGCTGGAAGAGGGGGTGGCGGCATGAACATAGGCGTTGTGACCTTTCCCGGTTCGAACTGCGATGCCGACGCGCGCTATGCATCAGCGCTAACAGGAAACACCGTCCACACGTTGTGGCACAAGGATACCAGCCTGCCGGCATCACTGGACGTGATTATTCTGCCAGGGGGCTTCTCATACGGAGATTACCTGCGCACTGGTGCCATCGCCAGGTTCTCTCCCATCATGGAAGAAGTTATTCGATTTGCCAATGGCGGCGGCTATGTCTTTGGCATCTGCAATGGATTCCAGATTCTCTGTGAATCGGGACTGCTTCCGGGGGCACTCATCCGCAATGAAAATCTTTCGTTTATATGCAAGGATGTGCATCTGCGGATTGAAAGAACTGATAGCCCCTTTACCAATAGTGTGACGGCGGGCGACGTGGTACGTATCCCTGTCGCCCATGGAGACGGGCGCTTTACGGCTCCTTCAGATATTCTGGCCTCAATCGAGGACAACAATCAAGTTTTGTACCGATACTGCAAGCCTGACGGCGGTGTTTTTCCTGATGCGAATCCCAATGGCAGCCTGAACAATATTGCAGGGATCACCAATGCGGCGGGGAACGTCATGGGGCTTATGCCCCACCCGGAGCGCGCCTGCGAGCCAATCCTCGGGTCGGCCGACGGTTTGCACGTATTTCACAGCTTGGCGCGTCAATGCAACACTGCAATGGCGTAATTTGCGGCACAGATCAACGAAACACTACGGAGTACGACCATTATGAAACCAGGTCTACCAGAGATTCTTCTCATCATTCTTGTTATTGTTCTCCTCTTCGGCGGACGTAAGATTCCTGAACTCATGAAGGGTTTGGGGTCGGGCATCCGTGAATTCAAGAAGGCTTCAAACGGAACTGACGAGGAAGAAACAAAGTCAACATCCGAACCCAAGAACTAAGACCACGAGATCATGTTCGACGTAGGCGGGGCAGAACTTATCGTCATAGTCCTGGCGATCATCATGCTTTTTGGTCCAAAGAGCATCCCAAAGTTCATGCAGCAGATTGGGCGCGGTGTGCGGCAGTTCCGCAAAGCTCAAGAGGAGCTTACGCAACAGATTCGCGACATCTCAGCTGATGCTGCCATACAGGATGCATTGTCAATGGATACGCCGCCTGCACCCGTAACGGTGCGTCCTGCCGACGGTGTATCACGCACACCTGCAGCGCCGGTCATGAGTTCTGCAGAGACCACTACCCAAGTTGATGCGCCCGTAGAGTTAAGCTCCGAGCCCGACGCATCAACTGACACAGCGCCTGCCGACCCATCTACACCAGCATCACCATGAGTTACATCGAAGATCACAACACCTGGCTACACGGCACCGGTTCTGTGCGTCAGACAGTCGAAACATTCATTGCATCGATCACATCGAACAGTGATTTGAATGCATTCTTGCATGTACATGAGAGCGGTGCTCGTGCCGCGGCAGATGAATCACACGAGCGGTTCGCCGCAGGTCTTACACGTCCGCTCGAAGGCCTGATTGTTGCTGTGAAAGACAACATTTCCGTTACTGGACAGCCTCTTACCTGTGCTTCGCGCATGCTGGATGGTTTCGATCCACTGTTCGATGCAACGGTGATCGAACGCCTTCGTGATGCGGGGGCCATAGTTATCGGAAAAACGAACATGGACGAGTTTGCCATGGGGTCGTCGAACGAGACTTCCGCCTTTGGGATTGTGCGCAATTTCGTCGACCCTTCGCGTGTACCTGGCGGCTCCTCGGGTGGGTCTGCTGTTGCCGTGGCAGGAAACATGTGTCATGTTGCATTGGGCTCCGATACTGGCGGGTCTATTCGACAGCCAGCAGCATTTACCGGAACGTTTGGTCTAAAGCCAACGTATGGACGTGTCTCGCGATATGGTTTGGTGGCATTTGCCTCGTCACTCGACCAGATTGGTCTGTTCAGCACAACCATTGCCGATATGGAATCGGTGTTCCGGACGATAGCGGCATACGACCCAATGGACTCAACTTCGATAAGCGATGCGAGCCCCTTGCCTGAGATACCGATATCGGAAGCACGAATCGCGGCACTACCGGTGTCTGAGCTGAAAGGGTGTGATGCGGATATCGTTGCCGCATACGAGCGCTATTTGAAGGCTCTACGGGCAACGGGCGCAGCGGTTGACGAAGTGGCACTACCGCATAGTGACCTCTGGATACCCACCTATTTTATTCTAGCTACCGCTGAAGCATCCAGCAACCTGGCTCGATTCGACGGCGTCCGTTACGGGCTTCGGAGCGTTGCCGAAGACGGGGACATCACAACAGCGAGCCGCAGCGCGGGCTTTGGTGCCGAAGTTCAGCGTCGTATCATGCTTGGTACGTTTGTTCTGTCTGCTGGATACGGGGAGGCCTACTATTCAAAGGCCCAACAATCGCGCAGACTTATCAGTGAAGCTTATGCAACGGTGTTTGAAACATATCACGCATTTGCACTTCCTACAACGCCTACAACTGCGTTCCGCCATGGAGAAGTCAAAGACCCGGTAAGCATGTGGCTGAGCGACTATTTTACCGTCTCTGCCAACATTGCGGGTATTCCGGCATTGAGTCTGCCTTTTGGCACCGACAGCAACGGGCTACCAATTGGCATGCAGTTACAGGGACCGATGCTGAGTGATGAGCGGATCATGAAGTTTGCGGCTACGCTGGCTTCCAGCTAGGCTCCTTGCATGTAATCGTTATCGGAACTTGGATGCGCTCCGAAACGCTCATCTTAACCGGGCACGTAGAGACGGTGTTCTCGACCACTGTAAGGTCCTTTGCTGTAAGCTCTAAAGGAATGTGAATCTGCACCACAAGACGGCCAACGCGCCGGATGGGGTCTGCCACCATTTCCTTTTGCACTTGCATTGTTGTACCCCGGACGTCCCACCCCGTGCGCTCGGCAAGCAGGCCTATGTATGTCATCATGCACGTTCCCAGTGCAGTAGCCAAAAGGTCTGTTGGTGAATAACTCTCGCCCTTGCCGTGATTGTCAACCGGAGCGTCAGTGATCAATCCTGTTCCAGATGGACCATGTGTGGCCGAACAGCGCAACGTGCCGTCGTAGGTTATCGCAATTTCAACCATATCAAGAGCATCCTGTGTGTGTGAACTTCCGTAAATTCGCGCTCTTGAAATTACAGGATATCATCAAATGAGCGTTTTAGTAAATAAAAATTCCAAGATCGTCGTCCAGGGCATCACCGGTGGTGAGGGCACGTTCCACACCTCGCAAATGCTTGCCTACGGCACCAACGTCGTTGCTGGTGTTACACCAGGCAAGGGAGGCAGCCTGTATTCCGGCAAGGGTGATGACATGTTCACACACCCGGTGCCGGTCTTCAATACGCTCGCAGAAGCGCGTGAGATAACAGGTTGTGACGTCTCGATCATTTTCGTACCAGCGCCGATGGCTGCAGATGCGATCCTTGAGTCGATTGCGTGCGGAATGGACGTCGTGGTCTGTATCACAGAGGGCATACCGGTCAAGGATATGATCCCTGTGCAAGCAGCTCTGCAGAACTCCAAGACACGCCTAATCGGGCCAAACTGCCCTGGCATCATCACCCCTGGTGAATGTAAGATCGGTATCATGCCGGGCTTTATCTTCACTCCGGGAGGACCAATTGGTCTCGTTTCGCGCTCAGGTACTCTCACCTACGAAGCAGTACGCCAGCTCTCTGATGTTGGGCTTGGGCAGACCACGTGTATCGGCATAGGAGGAGACCCGATAATCGGTACAAGGTTTATTGATGCCATTAAACTGTTCAATGAAGACCCCGAGACAACAGCCATCGTGATGATCGGCGAGATCGGCGGTAACGCCGAAGAAGAGGCTGCCGAGTACATCAAAAAGCACGTCAAAAAACCGGTTGTGGGCTTCATTGCTGGTCAGACAGCACCTCCGGGTAGGCGCATGGGGCATGCCGGCGCTATCATCTCAGGGGGCAAAGGCACAGCAGCCGATAAAATGGCAACTATGAAGGCTTGCGGCATCCACGTCGTTGAGTCTCCAGCTTCGATCGGTATCACAATGAAGAACGTCCTCGACAGCCATAAGCCAACTGCAAAGAAGACGGCTAAAAAGTAGCGAACAACAAGAAACACACCATTACACGAAATCAGATAAGGAACAACCATGGAACGTACACTCTGTATCATCAAGCCGGATGCGGTTCGACTGAATAACATCGGCAATATCGTAGCAATGATCCAAGCTGCGGGTTTCCGCATCCTCGGAATGAAGCTCACAAAGATCTCGCCGGAAGTAGCGGGCGAATTCTATGCCGTTCACAAAGAGCGCCCGTTTTACGGTGAGCTTGTGAACTTTATGTCGAGCGGTGCGATCGTGCCAATCGCGCTTGAGAAAGAAAATGCCATTGCAGATTGGCGTACGCTTATTGGCGCAACCGATCCTGCCGAGGCAGCCGAAGGTACGATCCGTAAAAAGTATGCCACAAGCAAGGGCGAGAATGCTGTTCACGGTTCAGACAGTGTCGAGAATGGTCTGCGTGAAGTTGCATTCTTCTTTGCCGAGAGCGAGCTTATCAATAACGGATAAGACACGATTACCCAGACTTTAGCGTCGGAACACAAGCACGAGGGCGAACATTCGCCATCGTGGCGTTTCTGCATGATTTGTGGTAGTTTCACGCGATGAACTCTATGCGAAATCTACGTTCTGTACTCAGCCTCGTCTCGATGTTCTGCATGGTTGCAGCCAATGGATCGGCTCAGCAGCCGGCAGCAGCCCCAGCACGCGAATACAAGTTGCAAACTCTCTACCGCGCAAGCATTGCTCAGAGCTACGAGTTCGTAGAGCAGACATCGGTAGAGCGCATCTACCGCGATTCCTCGAAGGTTACCTATGCGCGTACTGCAACGTACTTCATGACCGTTCGGTGCATCGAGTCACTCGATGGCGTGGCCAAGGTGGTGGTGAACCTGGATTCCCTGTTGTATAAGTTTACGGCAGACGGACAGGACATCACCTACGATTCTCAGAAAGAGATCACGCCGAAGAACTTTGCAGATCTGAACAACTACATCGGCCCCCTTAATAGATCGTTTGAGCTTACTTACTCGCCCTACGGAGAAGTGACCAATGTAAGTGGAGACCAGATCGATTTCTGGCGTGAGTACCTGGAACAGAATGCATCAGACCTCGATACAGTCCTCTATACAATCTGGATGCAATCGCTCTCGCGAGAGAATCTCCTTCATGTTGGCGACCTCCAAAAACGTACCATACCCGGACTCCGAAAGGCAGTAGACTCTACGTGGAAGCACCAGCTTGCTCTGCGCCTCGATGGCGCTGAATACGCCGGTACTGTGCGCTCGCGATTGGCCTCGTATGAAGGGGGCTTGTATCATATCATCACACAGGATACGCTCGCTGCTACGCCCGGTCAAATGATCCATACGTATAAGATCCCGGAATTGGCGAAGGTGATATCTGGTTCTACTTCCGTTAACAGTACGATTCTACTCTCTACTGCCGGAACAATCAACGAGTTCTCGTCCATCACAAAGGGCAGTCTTCAACTTCTTGCCGGACGCGAGCCGTTTACGCAGAACACGACAACCACTCTTCAGTGGAAGCTGCTTGGACAGTATCAATGGTAGCGCTTGAATCGTGAGTAGGCATACATGTATGTTTGCATAGATGCCCAAGAGTAAAGTAGATCTTCTAAAGGTTTTTCAGCCCAGTGACTCCATCGCGTTCATTGCGATTGGTATAGGGCTCGTAATAGCATTGATTGCACCAGGCGACAACTTGGCTGTGCGCCTAATCGGCATATGCATTGCTATCCTCGGAGGCGTTGCGCTCTTTATGATGGTCTCGCCGCGTCTTACAGACTTGCAGATCATCACTCCAATACGTCCATCATCTACGCCCGACCTTTCCTCGCGCACAATACAAGACGCAACAAAGAAGTCGCAGACGTTTGATCCGGAAGCATATCGTGAATCGTTCGGACAAGCGGATTCTGAAGAAGTACCGTTCATCGACGAACGTCAAACCAATCTTTTCGAGGAACAACAAACCCCGCCGGCTCGCCTGATACCAAGGGTTGAGACCGCTTCACGTCCGCCGGCAGAACCACCACCGATTGTAGGTGTAGAGCTTACAGCAGACAGTGAGTCAAGTGTTCGCATCGTTGGCGTCAAGCAACCCACCAAGGGCAGTTCTGAACCACCGAAACTCGTTAGCGAAATGCGTCAGGCCGCACGTACACCGATCGTCGACGGGCCAATTACAGAAGAGATCCAGCTTTCAGAAGACATTGTCATCCGTCCGGCTCGCAAACCCGCTGAACCAGAAAACAATACGCCTGCAATTGAGATAGTTTCCGAACATGTTGAAGTTGGTCCCGACACCATAGATGTGGGCAGCAGCGTTGCTGATGTCGCAGATGCCCCGATTGATCCGATCATCACGATCGACGACACAGAAGAATCTATCAGCGTCGCCGAGATCGCGGAAGAAACGTCAGATCACGTCACTCTACACATACAAGAACCCGAGTACGAAGCAGCGCAAGAAGCGCCTCAACCATCTGTTGTGCGCGAGACATCACGCAGATCTCCGGTTGTATCTCTCTCAACATTCGTGAGTGAAGCAGAAGAAGAGGACATGTCCTCGCAGGAGCCCCGTAGGGAGTTCGACTACCTTCTCAATCGTGTACTGATGGTTATTCGCTCTGCAACCAATGCGCGCACGGCCGCCTTCCTTTGGGTCAATCACGAACGTCAGCAGCTAGTTGTTGAGGCAAAGATCACCGAAGCAGAGGCAGAGTTCACCAATCAGCGTAAGATCCCGATGGGCATCGATGCGTTGAGCCAGATCGCGCGGGAAGGCAGACCAGAGATCATCACGCAGATCAGCTCCACAGCAGAGCTCGAGCTGCTGCCGTACTACGAACGTTCGGCAGGTACCGTCTCGTTCATTGGTGTACCGGTATACTACGGCGGCAATGTTGTGGGCATCCTGTTTGCAGACTCGTTGCTTGAAGATGCCTATTCAGATATCACGGTCGGTTTCTTCGGTCAGTTCACGAAGCTGATCTCTGGGCTCGTTTCGTCGTATACAACCAAGTACGATCTGCTTCATGCCAACACTACTCTTGAAGCACTGAGACACTTCCGCTCTGAACTAACTTCAGCAACTCCAAGTCTTGCCCAAGTGATCAAGGCCATGTTTGGAACCTTGATCCAGTATATGGATATCAGCCGCATCGGTGTAGTGAGCTACGATACGGCTCAGCGCATGTGGACGTTAACAGATGCACGTTCGGCAATGGATGATGGATACAGAGGCCATGTAGGCACTGCTGTAGACATTTCACAAGCATTGGTGGGAGAGTGCGTCAGGTCTGGATCTTCTGTTGTTCGCATCGACGATGGCGAGTTCATGCGCGTCTTTGCAGACGAGCCCCCTCTCGATGGTGGACAGTTCGTAGCAGTACCGTTAGCCACAGCCACTGAGTCTTTTGGTGCGCTGTTCATGGAGAACCTTGAATCAAGTCTGTCGCAACAGGATATTGCACTGGCAGAAGCGCTCGGCGAGCACATTGGTTCGCTGTTCGAACAGATTCACCGCGCAACAAAACTTCAGCACTCAGCGCTTTTAGATGCTGCTACCGGCGTGCTCAATGCCCAAGGTTTCGAAATGCGCATACGTGAGGAGTTCGCCCGTGCTGTTGACTACAACATACCGCTCACACTTTGCATGATCGAGCTGGATCCATCGCGCACAAATGCCGAACAACGTGAGCAGGCCATGCAGCATGTGCTCAAACTTGTAAAGAATCAGCTGCGTGAATACGATGTTGTAGCGCGAGCAGATGAGTTTCAGATCGCACTGGGACTGGTTGGATATAAACTCCAAGAAGCCCAGAACTGGACAGAGACTATGCGACGCGAGGTGGCAAGTTCGCCTGTAGAAATCCAAGGCAAACGCCTGTCGTTTACTGTGTCTGTTGGCATTGCCCAGGCAGAGCCGCGCGACGCTTGGGACGATGTGATAGCGCATGCCAGCGCCGCATTAGAGATCAGCAAGAAGACTGGCAACAAGGTTACGGTGTTCGCGTAACAAAGCGCACGACAACTGGACAGTGATCGCTTACTGCACTTGCAGCTCGGTCTGGCAGAAAGGCCCTGGGATCATCAACCCGCTCACTCGATGGTACCATTCTGTTACGCATGGAAGTCGAAGCAACAACGTGGTCTATCACGTACCAATTCGGGTTCTTACAGCTCTTGAGCGTTCCCGTGAGGAACGACATCTCCGTGCTGTTGATCAACGAGGTCAACGTTGCCTGCTCGCCCCTGCGTCCCGTAAAATCGTTAAAATCCCCAACGATGATCACGTCTTGTTCAGCAGTTGACTTCACTACCGAATCGCTCCAAGACCGCAACATGGCAACTTGCTTGCCCCGTATCAACCGGGATTCCTCCCGCAATGCGTCTGTACTGTCCATGCGCGACGTGCTCTTCAGATGCACAACCATCATAAGCCAGCTTGCATCGCCTTTTGTGCACGAAACAACGAAGCCCGGACGCATCCGCGCCTTGGCAAGTGTAAGGGGCATATAAGGACCCACTGAATCAATAGTGATGGTACCTTTTCGATACACCAGGCCAACATTTTGTGGGATGCCGGCCTCATAGATCATTCCTGCATGACTAGGCAGGTACTTCAGAACTCTGTCGAGCGCTTGCCTGCTCTCTATCTCCTGCAGTCCGAGAACATCAGCCCCTGTGCGATCAATAACATCAGCTATGCGTTTGTAATCGTCTTCTGTGCGAGGTTTCAGATCGTCAACACCATCACCGAGCCATTCAATGTTGAAGGTACCGATGGTTGCATGGTCAGGATCTGATACCCGAGCCGATTGACAACCCGCAAGGAAGATACTTCCTGCGAGCAGCATTGTAACTCCATGGCGTACGAGGTTCATGTTATGATCCTGTCAAGAAGGCCTTGGCCACGTATCCGGCTACCTGCGGATTCTCTTTGAGTCGGCGAGTAGAATATCCATACCAGTCATCACCGAACGGCACATAGATGCGCACGGCATGACCTGCCTTTAGAAGCTGGTCGCGTCTGTCTTCTCGAACACCGAGCAGCATCTGAAACTCGACATTGCTGCCATCTGATCGATGGGTAGCAACTTGACGCTCCGCATCTGCTATAAGCAGTTCATCGTGTGTTGCAATGTGAGCCCGCGCATCTGACGTCAGCAGCATCCCCAGCAGCTTTTTGTAGTTGTCACGAATTTGGTCAGCATCCTTGAATGCGACCTCAGCACTCTCCACGTAAATGCCTTTGCAAAGGCGTATCGATGGGGCGAATTCAAGGAGTGAGCGTATATCTTGCTCTGAACGCTTGAGATAGGCCTGGATCACAACACCAACGTTATCGAATCCATCACGGCGCAGGCGTTTGTAAAAATCCAGTGTGATATCTGTATATGGTGTGTTTTCCATATCCATACGCACAAAGATGCCCTTGTCCTTTGCTTTGCTTACAAGCGAGGTAAGGTTCGCAAATGCGAAGTCCCTGTCTACATCTAAGCCCAGAGATGTAGGCTTTACCGACAAATACGAGTGGAGACCATTCTCAGCAATAGCATCAAGAACAGCTGATTGAGCAGCTGTTTCTGATACTGCACGTTCACGCGTCGTAACAAACTCACCAAGTACATCTATCGTTGACGAGGCACCCTTGCTCATCAACTGTTGTGTAACACGCACAGCATCGTGTAGCTTATCACCTGCGATGTAGCGTTGTGCTACGATCTTGACCACACTCTTCGGTATAGCTGGTAGTGTTGCCACCACCAACTTGTTGAATAGACTCACAATCGCACCTAATTATCGGACAATCATCAACGGCGCTGAAACTTGCGCACTGCCCTCGCGGACAACGACACGGTAGCTTCCAGCTGGAATGCCGGACAACGGCAGTTCTATCGTCTGGGTTCCTGCAAGCAGGCGCTCATCAGCACGCAGCATGATCTCACGTCCATCCATGGTCACGAGCCCAATGTTTGCCACGATATCCTTGTCCGAAGCTACAGTCAAACGAACTGTTGTGCTGGCGGGATTAGGCGTTACCATCGTCAGTGCAAATGGTGTGTCTCCTGTTAGCTCGTCCACTGATACAGGAGATGAACATGAGTCTACCTGAACATCAGACTTCGTATCGAGCACCTCTTCCGTCAGAGCATCGATAACACGTACCTTGACCTTACTACCCACAACAAGACTGTTCATGTTCACGTTACGGCTAAACACCTGCCACAACACCGGGTCGATGGTGGATTGTTGTGTTGCAGTACGCCAGTTAGCACCATCGTCTGTTGAATACTGGATCTTGATGCTTTGAATAAAGTCTGCACTCCAGCGGTACTGATTTGGTTGATTCTTACAGATCTTACCGCCAGTGATTGGGATCTCGAGAGCAAACCTGCGCTGTCCAATTGCAAAGAGTCCACTTGTCGAAGGCACGTCCGGACTTGCGAGTGCAGTGGCACGAATTCGCGCCTGTTCAGTGTTTGCTGTTGGAACAGTCCATGCCAGTGTATTGCCCGATGCAGATGCTGAGACGACCTCGAATGTATTACCGCCAT
>JBEBCJ010000011.1:0-6906 GCA_041157865.1 Bacteroidota bacterium | reverse complement strand
GACAAGTGCGTAGAAACTGTTCATAGGACTTCAACCTTGAAATGAAATAAGTAATTGTTCTCACGTTTGATTGGCTGTGCAGTAAAGCTGACATAAGAGGTTTTACTCCAATGTCAGTCTAAACACCTACTCAACCGTCAACCAAGATAGGTAGCTGGCAAGACTTCTACAAAAAAAAGTTGGCCGAGCGAACGGGGTCTAATCTGTGATCTATCTCGCAGGTTTCGATTGCTTCTTTGGCTTGCCAGGCTTGCCCAAAATGGGCTCAGCTGTTCGGGGCAGAAGTACGTTTGAGCTCGACTGGCTCCGGTAGGCCGAACCTTGGTAAATCTCAACTTTTCGCTCCCCAAGGGCCATCTTTGCCTTGAAGCTGCGGACACTGGCCGGGTTAACAGCAACTGTTTTGAGACGATCAGCTACACTGTTATGGGGGACATAAACCATTGAAACTCCTTGGTTTACAGCAGAAACCATGATCAGAGGCAGAGCGGGATTGTTGACGTTCTTGATGCTCACAAGGCCTCGGGCATCAAACTGCGATACAAAGCCCGATTCGAAGAGGGTAAGCGGACGAAACTGCCCATTTGGACTTCCCATGAGCACCAGGCCCTTACCGGCGTCGTAGCGCACAACGTCGTCTTCTGCCCCGTACATGTTTCCAGTAAGCACTATATCAAGCCATTCGTCATCATTCAAATCGATGGCTTCAATACCCATAACCGGGGCGAACTGTGCTTCTATGGGAAGGGGCTGAACACGGAATGAACCGTTCCCCTGGTTAACCAGTGCAATTGAGGCCATGCTTGTGATGGAACGGCGAAAACACGTATCAAGCTGTGTAGAATCAACAACATCCTGAATCTGCGCAAAGGCGAAGTCGACAAAATCATTGAATCGACGGTTAAGGGTAGGCATTTGGGAAAACACCTTGGGTCGCTCGCGCACGAGATGCTTTTTGCCGTCGATCACGTAGGTAATCAGTGGGTCGATGCTTCCATTGTCATCGAAGTCAGCAGCAAAGATCTCAATTGGCTCTTGCTTGCTGGCACTGTATCGAGAATTCTCGCCATGGTTACCACAGATGTAGTCAATATCTCCGTCGTTATCGATATCAGCGCCGTTGATGCTGTACCACCATCCAACTGTCGAATCGAGGCCCCACGATGTTGTTGCATCGACAAATCGTCCTGCATCATTGCGGAACACAGTTATCGGCATCCATTCACCTGCTAGCACAAGATCAACGTTACCGTCATTATCGGCATCACTCCATAGCGCTGAACGTACGATGCCGACGTTCCTGAGTGATGGTGCAAGCGAGTCTGTGACGTCGGCATAAAGTCCCTTGCCATTGTTTTGCAGGAGATAGCTTCTCTCGCAATAGGGATATGTGTCTGTTGCAACCCCCCCGCCAACGAAGAGGTCAAGGTCCCCATCACTGTCAAAGTCGCAGGCGTTCAGTGTTGTCGTGTTGGTTGAAACAAACGGCAGCATCACCGGCTGGTGAGAGAACGTTCCTTTGCCGTCGTTCTTGTAGATGCGAAGCTGGCGTTCACGATCTTCAGTGATATACTCGGCTCCCCCGCCGCCACAGATGACATCGCGATCACCGTCGTTGTCTACGTCAACCAGCAGCAGAGCCTGTGTCTCGCATGTTGTATCTACGTCCTGCAATCCAGCACCTACTTGTTTGAAGGTGCCGCCGGGCTCTTGCAGAAACGTTGTGATGCTGTAGCCCTTTGAGTTGCCGAACATTACATCATCGCGGCCATCTCCATTGATGTCCGATACTGCAACAGCGGGGCCTCCCCACGAGATACGAGTGGGCATAAGGCGATAGCGTTTGAAGTCGTCAAAATAGTTTTCGTTGTGCTTGAAGATCAGCTTTGACGTTTCTGTGGCATCGATGAAGGTCGATGTATCACGCTCAGGTAAGCGGAATAGCGTATTCGTTCCAATTGATGCCTGTTCCTGCTTGAAATCAACATGAGAATTCACGGGCAGCTGCGTACGGATTTCGTATGAGCCATCAGACCACTGCACCACGAGGGAATCAATGATGGATGCGCTCCCAACACCAATCACGTGCTTGTCGTCCATGCGAGATTGATAGCCCCTTACCGGATAGTTCTCGCGATACTGGGAGATGCCACCTGCAACTACTTTGATCTTTGCACCAAGTCCGGCAGTGTTGTTGCCCTTGCCATAGAGCCTGACAGAAATGTACGAGCCCGTCGATTGCTCACGTGCCATGTTGCGATACACAAATGCTACGGTGTCGAAGTTGGGAACGACGAGCTCCAAATCCCCATCGTTATCGAGATCGCCGTATGCTGTTCCGAATGTGGTACTCGTATCGTTGAGTCCCCATTCTCGAGTCATGTTCGCGAATCGGAGGTAGGAAGTCTGCTGAAACATGAAGTTTGGCTCGCGAAGCGCTTCGATAAGTGGGATGTCCTTCATCTCGCTTCGATTCATGTTATACACGTAGTCCTGATTAGACAAATCCGACGTATAGCCGTTGGCCACGTATACATCTGTCAAACCATCAAGATCAAAGTCCTGCATCAAGCAGGCCCAACTCCAATCGGTGGCGGCCATCCCGGTAAGGTATCCGATTTCCGAGAACTGATTGTAACCCCGATTGAGCTGAACCATATTCCTAGAAACCTGATTTGAGTCGTAGGTCGGATTGTAGATCGAGATGTCGCCACTTACACCAACGTTGAGTATTCGACGCACGTGCGTCTTTGGGAGCATGTCGGTTGTGATGATATCAGGCAGACCATCGCGATTGAGATCTGCTACGTCGCTACCCATACTAAAGACAGATGCGCGGCGAGTCATCTTCATCATGCTCTCGGCAAATGTTCCATCCCCGTTATTCAGGTAGATCAGGTCTGTTGAGTTAAAATCATTTGCAACGTAGATGTCCGGCCACCCATCAAGATTGATGTCCGCAACTGTTGCACTTAACCCCATGCCCTTATCAGAGATCCACGCCTGGTAGGATACGTCTTCGAAACGACCATTACCGAGGTTTCGAAAAAGTTTGTCGGTATGGCCTTGGTGACGAATCTCTGTTGCTGGAAGGTCCCGGAGTTGCTGCTGTTGATCTGCACGGAGCGTCCCGCTTGATGCTTCAAAACGCGGCACAGCTTTGCCTTCTTTTTGACGTCGAACAGACTCTGCCTGTTCTACCGAATCCGGCGGCCGCGGCGCCGTTCGCATCGCGTACCAATTGGAGTAGGTTACCAGGTAACAGTCCAGCAGGCCATCGCCATCGTAATCGAAGAACACGCTGTGTACAGTTTCGTCATTGTAATCAAGACCATATTCATGCGACTGCTCCGTGAAATGGCCCTTGCCATCATTGATGAGCAGTCGGCATGTGTTCTGCCACCGTGCAATGAACAGATCCAGGTCGCCATCAGCGTCTATGTCCACAAGGTTTAGCCCCGTGGCAAAGTATGTAGAATCAACCGGGATACCAGTCTGATCGGTGACTTCCGTAAAGCGCAGGTTACCATCGTTCCTGTAGAAACCGCAGCCCGAGAACGACGAGAACACAATATCGGGCCGATCATCTCCTGTAAAGTCGCCTATGGCTACGCCGCATCCCGGGACCATCGAATTGATGCGTGCAATGGAGTCGGATGTGATCTTAACATTTGCATATCGATGTTTGAAATCAACACCGCACTGCTCGGGAGGAAGACGCTGAAACAAGGGCTGCTGCGCAGATAATGCCATTGCATAGACTGCTAGGATGCACAGCAAGAACCACGAGGGCATTGATGATGACTGCACTCTGACAGTACCTCGATTGAAATGAAGTGCTTGGAGCGGGGCTTGAACCCGCACGCCCCTTACGGGACACAAGATTTTAAGTCTTGTGCGTCTGCCAATTTCGCCATCCAAGCAGGACTGCAAACTTACAACTCCTTACGACTCCGAATGAGCTCATATGCAGCCGGCAGAATGCTAAGCACAATGATCGCTGCGATTACAAGTGTGAAATTCTTCTTTACTAGTGGTTGGTTCCCAAAGAACACACCAAGCAATACAAACGATGATACCCAGACAACCGCACCGACGACGTTGTATACTGCAAAACGTTTGTAAGACATCTCACCCACCCCTGCTACAAATGGTGCAAACGTGCGGATGATCGGCATGAATCTGGCAAGGATGATCGTCTTTCCACCGTGCTTTTCATAGAACGCATGCGTCTTCTCCAGATGCGCCTTGTTAAAGAGTAGTGATGTGCTGCTGGAAAATATCCGCGGACCAAAGCGCTTGCCAATCGCATAATTCACTCCGTCGCCAAGTATTGCCGCAACAATGAGCAGGCTGGATAGTAGAAGCGGATCAAGTGTTCCAAGCGAGCAGATCGCGCCTGCTGCAAACAGTAGTGAGTCACCCGGAAGAAATGGTGTTACCACCAGCCCCGTTTCAGCAAAAATGATCGCGAACAGTATTGCATAGCTCAAAACACCGTACTGACTCGTGATCGTTGTCAAATGCACGTCGATGTGCAGGATGAAATCGATTAACCCCTGTAGTAGCTCCACGTGCAAACCTTACGAATGAAGTAGTTGAAGAACATCATGCTCAATCTCCGCATGGCCATGCTGGGCATACCAGGCATGCAGCAACGGATACATCTGCGTCTTATCTGCGAATTGTTGTTTCCACTCTTCAACAAGGGGCTTGGCAGCCTCTGGACGCGGACCCCAATGCCACAGCTCGTTTCCATGGACGTCGAAGGCAACGACGATCGGCACTGAACGCGAGCCATTGGTCAGATAGAGGTCCATTGCTTCAGGGTATGTGTCTCGGTCAAGGATACGTAGGCTGATCTTATCGTTTAGTGAAGCAATCACCGACACAACGGGCAGTGTCTGCGCAGAATCTCCACACCAGTCTTCGGTTATCACAACCCATGTTTGCTGCGATTGGTCCGCAGCCGCTACACGCACTTCTTCGGATGGCTCATAGGTTTTGAGATGACGAACCATTCGCGACCAATTCAAATGCCGGCCAGCAGAGAACTGGTCGTCTGGGTCCTGCGCATGCATGCGCTGCTCGGCACGATGCAGAAATGCTTCAAACGTCAGTCCAACCTCTTGTGCAAGTGTTACAAGTTCTTGGGTGGTCATGTTTCGGACTCCATAGCTATGCGCACGATTCCGTTCGCACGATGTAGACGTTCGAGAGCTTCTTCTCGTGAGCATTGATGTGCAGCCATAACAAGTGCTGTCTTTACATGACCGTTGGCAGCGCTCAAGAGCTGCTCCGCCTGTTCGTACGAGACACCTGAAATCGTTGTTATGATGCGCTTGGCCCGCTCCTGCAGCTTTTGGTTTGTAAGCTGCAAGTCTACCATGACGTTACCATAGGTCTTGCCCAGTTTGACCATCGACGCGGTCGTGAGCATGTTGAGCACCATCTTTTGTGCCGTTCCAGACTTCATGCGGGTAGAGCCGGTTATGGGCTCGGGGCCCACTACCGGACATATAAGCACGTGGGCCTCTGGGGCATACTGCCGAACAGTCGATCGCGCATTGGTGCTTACAAACACCGTCCCCGACCCGACAGCATGGCCATACTCTAGCGCACCAAGTACGAACGGTGTTCTCCCAGATGCACTGATTCCGCACACAACGTCGAGTTCTGACACCGAGAGATCGATTAGTGCCTGCCGGCCCTCATCACGAGAATCCTCAGCCCCCTCCACAGATCGAAAAACTGCGTTTTGTCCGCCCGCGATGATCCCAACGACCAGGCTAGGGTCTGTCCCATAGGTAGGGGGCATCTCAGACGCATCCACGATGCCTAGACGTCCACTCGTGCCTGCCCCAACGTAGATCAATCTGCCACCCCGAATCAGCCTATCTACAATCAAATCAACGGCTTGAGCTATATAATCCAGTTCCGTTTCAACCGCCAATGCAACTGTTTTGTCCTGATCATTGAGCAACTGCACAACATCCCGTGTGACGGCGACATCAATCCGGGATGTTTCCGGATTGATCGCCTCGGTAGTAAGGGCTGCAAGCTGTTCGAAAAGTGTCATCAGGCAAATCTAGCATTTGTGGATATCGAAATCTTCCCTATCTTCGTGGCTCATTTTAATTCAACGAACAATTGGCGCCACACTATGGCACATCATAAGTCAGCTATCAAGCGCATTCGTCAATCACGGAAGCGCAAGATTTACAACCGCGGAAACAAGAAGACGATGCGTGAAGCGATCAAGGCAGTACGCACGGCAACAACGGTTTCTGCAGCACAAGAAGCACTCAAGGCAGCATTCAGCATCTTGGATCGCGTCGCAGCGAAGGGCGTCATCAAGAAGAACAACGCAGCCAACAAGAAGAGTCGTCTTGCAAAGGCTGTAAAGAAGCTCGAAGCTACAGCCTAACACACAGGAAATTCAACGGACCCGTAGCTCAACTGGATAGAGCATCTGACTACGGATCAGAAGGTTTGGGGTTCGAATCCCTACGGGTCCGCGACACACGCTTAATGGGTCACGATATATCGTGACCCTTTTTTTGTGGGGTGTAACGCATCGTGCATTTGCGTCGTGCGCCTCTTCCAGACGTCAGGTCGGTATACTCAAGGCGTCAGGAGGTCAATCGGGACCACGTGTACACCATCGCTTCGCGTGAAAGCATACCCTCCCCCAGTAATAACGATCATTGCCCTCGGAGCACCCATTCGATCTGTGTCCACTTTGTCACGGAATCGAAGGAGGTTGCGTGCCGCATCATCAATGCTGCGCTGTCCGAGCTTTATCTCAATTGCAGCCCATGCAGAGTCATCAGTTTCGAGAATGATGTCTACCTCCAGACCATTGTTGTCGCGGTAATATGACATTTTCGCACCGCAGGCCTGAGA
>JBEBCJ010000010.1:0-32156 GCA_041157865.1 Bacteroidota bacterium | reverse complement strand
ATACGCCTGACTCTGCAATGAGTTTGATAGGTACTTCGATAGAAGTGTTAACGCCGAAGCCCGCATGCGTCATTGTGCGTGTGTTGCCAAATGACGACGCAACAGAGGCAAGACCGCTTGTAGGAAGAATGATTCCAAGCTTGGCCTGACTCCAGATAGCGTTCAGAGCAAGACGCTCACTCCATGTTGAGGGGTAGTTAAGATCCTCGAGTCCAGAACGAAGTTCAAAACCATACTGTGCAAGACGTGAGTTGTACGTTGGAACTTCCTTCTCAACTTCGACTTCGGTACCAGTTGAGTCCATTTCAAGAACTGTAATCGTAGCACCAACTGGGTCTGGCCGATAGCGGCGATAAGAAATAAGATCCGGGGCCGAGATAGTCAGCTCGTTTGGACCGTAATACGATACCGGAATACCATTCGTGATCTTGATGAACTGTTGTACATCATCTTCACTGATTTGAACAGTATTGCCAAAGGTTTGACGAACAAACCTAGTTTCAACGTCATCAATACCTTGCGCTTCCAATGTTACGTTTTTGACGTTACTCTGAACCACCTGATCTTTTAGATATCCATACATTTTATCTTCATAAGATTTGTCGGTGGCAGGAGGCGGAAGGCGCTTCAACTCAAAACCGGTCTCGATATCGGACACAATTACATTTTTCAAGTCGCTTACCGCTGACGCTGCTGAGCCTGTAGCTTTAGTGCGTGTTTTAATAAAACCGATGATCAGTAAATCATCACCAGACTCCCCACGTTGATATTTAGTTGTGACTAGGTAAGCGCCTGTAAAAAGTTCTGACTTATACGCTTTCTCGTCAAGATAATAAGCGATAGCATTTTGTACATCGGGATCTGAAACCTCAATACCTTCGGCAACTTCTTCTAGCAGAGCATCAATTGCATCTCGGTCTTGTTTTTTTCGGACTGCTTTTCTTATCTCCTCCAAAAATGCCGAATTGGTTGACCTGAGTCTTTCAATAGCACCCGTTTTGTCAATCGGAGGAGGATTGAGATGATCACGAACAGTATTAAACAGATTGCCTTCAAGTCGAAATACAGATATATCACCATATCTGTAATTGGATAGTGACTGCATCACGGATTTAAACTTGCCTACGTAGGCAGCATCGGACCTCTGTGCCTTGGTGCTCGTGAAAAGAGCCATGGCAAGGATACAAATCAAAACTGCTCTATTTTTTGGTTCGATCATTTTTGAAATTCTCGTAGTTGCAATTACTTGAATGATGGGATGTTAATGCTTTTTTGAACAGGAGTTGCCTTTTCGCCCTTTATCGCTGCGGAAATATCAAGAGTTAACTCACCACCCTCACACTTGACTTTACCGACAGCTTTGAGTTGAACAATGACTTGATATGTGTCATCATTATCCTTCTCGTAGGTTGTGATAACATCATACTTACCAATTCGTGTCGGATTGGCGATCACTTTGAAATCAAAATCTTTTTCACTTGCACGGATAGGCTTTTTAGATGCATCGCAATCTATAGTTGGCAGGTCGACCACAATTTTCGAGACTGTAAACCTGCGCTTATCTGCATCCCATTTATCTATGGTTTGTGACAAATCAACTTGTGGGACTGCACGGTTAGCCTGTTTGACTGTAGAATCGTATAGAACAACCTCTTCTTTGTATTGAGAACCAGGTACAGAATACTGCCAAAGCACCTTCAAGTTAAGAGATGTCATGTTCTTTGGTATACAGTCGGTCATGCATACAAGGGGCAGTGAACCGTCAATGCGGGTTGTACGACCGTCTAGTGTATAAACGATTTTATACTGATCCGCCGAGATTGCGTCTGTACTTGGTTGAATTGGAATCTTCAACTGCCTTCCAATTGTCACGCCCGCAAGTTTTGTACCAATAGACTTTTTATTAGCCAGATCTTTTGGGTAGACGGTAATAGTCGACTGATTTTCATCCGATTCATCGCATAACTTGACGTTGGTGAACTTGACGGTATATGTCTTGGGACCTGATGTTGCTGTCAATCCTTCAACATGTATTTCGAACGGTTGGTTGCGAGCGCCCCCTGGGGCTTGAGCTGCCTGTCCAAGTGGCACGACCTTGACAGCAACGTCACTTGGTGTGACGGAAACTGTCGGAAGCACACCGCGGTAGTTGTTCACGGTGAATGGAATAACGACCTTCTGTAAGCCAGCGAGTACATCTTGTTTCGCCAACAAGTCGGCAATACATGGTTCTGCACGCTCGATCGTGGGCTTCTTCACGAATACTTCGAAGCGGAACGTTGGGTTGTTCTGCTCCATTTGGTTTGCATCACCGTGCAGAAGAACAGTGATGTTCTTCAGAAGTTCGGCACGACGCAGCATGTCCGATTTCGACTTAACACCGATTTTGGCATAGTCCATGGTCGCAACTTCTGCGTCCATCTCTTGACTATACTGCTGGTATGTAAAGGCATCTACTGTTTCAAACTTGTTACACAAGGCTTCAACCTTGCTACCAAATGTCTGCTGGAGTCGGTCCTCAACCTTTGCCAACTGCTTGCGCGTTAGCTGAATCGTTCCGATGCTGATGACGTCCTCCGGATTGTCGCCCTTTTTGTCATCGAGTCCAGAGACGCCCAAGATGTTGTTGGTCTTTGAGCTTAGATTAACGCGGTACAGACCTGGTGATTTCTGTTTGAATGTGTACTCAAAAACTTTGATGCCGTTTTCAAACGCTGCCTTGTCCATCGTAGTAAGGTGCGGACTAAACCGGAAGCTAGTTGTCGTCGAGACGTCGCCACCATAGGACAACGAGTCAGGCGTGATAGCCTTCAGAAACTCATAGGAGTCGCCATAGGCATCAGAAATCGAGCGCTTTGCTCCGATCTTGTTGATGACTTCATCGGCCTTTTGATTGATCCATAGATCATTGATCTTCAGGAAGAGATTTTCAACCTGATTTGTTTCGTTGAGAGTGTCGAGCAGCTTCAGATCCTGTACATTGAAGAGCTGGATGATCTCTTTTACGCGTTTACGTTTTGCTGCGAGATCGTCTGGAAGATCATCACCAAGGATGTCCTTGATCTTCACTGTAGAAACACGCACCTGATAGGTACGCTCGTCCTTAGGACGGTCGCGCTCAGAAACGCCAGAAAGCACGGCCGGATCAAGAAGTGTGATCTCGTCCTGCGGGAGCGCATTAACACCGCTAGCACCAAAACCCGTATTGAGCTGGGCCATAACGGCTTCAACGATTTCTTCCGCTTCCTTCTGCTTGCGAATCAGATGTTCTTCGGCCTCATCGCGCTCCACGATAATGATCAGGAGCTCGAGAATAACAGCCAAATACAACACGAAGTATACTTTTCCAGCACCGCCCTTGGACATGCCGATCCTCCAGTTAAACGTTGAACGGGGCACCGCGCCACCGTTCTTGTAGATGACGCCTAAAGACGTCCCCCTATTTTGTCAGACTTGTTACTTATCCGACTTTTCTGGTGTAACAACACCAACTTCGGTCTTTGGTGACACACTTGTTGACTTTACGTCCTTGGCCTTCATTGAACAGCAAGAAGCTCCCTCTTTTTTGGCGCTGGCTGTTGAGCAGCTTGCCGACTTCTCTGTTGAACACTCCTTGGTTGACTTCGCTGCCGTTGAGCAGTGGTCGTCACTTACCTTTTTGACGGCAGCTGTCTTCGTTGCGCAGCATGATGATCCTGCCTTCGCCTTGGCTGCTGAAGATGTTGAACAAGATTCGCCGTTTCCAGCAAATGCAAGGCTGGCAGATAGAAAAAGACCTGCGGCCATGATGGTTAGGGTGCGAATGTTCATCGTACGCTCCTGTACAGAAATGCTATGTGTGGATTTCTACGTTTTAATCGTACAAAATAGGACTTTGCAAGCCTCTTTTGCAAAGGAATTTCCGTGCCAATAGGCATTATTCTGCCATGTGCCGTACGTAGTACCACGTAAAGCAACACCTCCCATTGACAAGTGAAGGTCGATGGGAGGTGTGTGGTAAAATTCTATTCAGCTATCAACTGCAGCCGGTCGTGGTTCCGCAGTTAAGACACATTGTGCAAGCCCCGTTACGAACAACTTGCGTGCTCTGGCATTTTGAGCAGGACTCTCCAGTGTAGCCCATATTCTTTGGATCGAGCGTTTTGTGTTTCATGCCATCGGCATCAGTGGTCGACGTTACAGCTTCCATTACCTCGTTGAAGGTTGCGGCAGGGCTTATCTCCGGCTGAGATGGGGCTTCCTGTTGCGCAACAGCCTGCGCTGGAGCAGCCTCTGTAGATGCCTCTTTCGAGGTCAGCGCTGCTGGCTTGGGCTCTGCACCCGTTACGTGCACGAAATCTGTCCGGTTCAAATAATCATATCCCAGCGTACGGAAAATGTAGTCAAGGATCGATGTAGCATTCTTGATCGCTTCGTGCCCTTCGACAAATCCTGCTGGCTCGAAACGCGTAAATGTAAAGGTGTCTACAAGTTCATCCAATGGCACGCCATACTGAAGCGCCTTTGACGTCAAAACCGCAAAGCAGTTCAGAAGTCCCTTGAACGATGCACCCTCTTTGTACATGTCGATGAAGATCTCGCCCAGCTGTCCGTCGTCGAACTCTCCAGTTCGGATATAGACCTTGTGCCCACCGACTGTTGCTTCCCGCACATAGCCATGGCGGCGCTTAGGTAGACGTCTGCGCTCTGCGCGTTGATAGACTCGCTCGACGATGACCTTTTGGATGGCTTTTTGGTCGACCGTCTCATCCCAATCATCCTGGTCGCCAAGGAGCACCAACTCATCAAAGTTGTCATTGCTTGCATTCAGTGGCTGAGACAACTTCGAACCATCGCGATATAGCGCTATTGCCTTGACCATCATGCGCCATGATGCCAAGTGTACCTCGCCAACATTGTCAACCGTTGCGTCGGCCGGCATATTGATCGTCTTCGAGATCGCACCAGAAATGAACGGCTGTGCTGCAGCCATCATACGAACATGCGCCATGTAGTCAATGTATCTCTCGCCCTTCTTCCCGCATTTGTTAGCGCAGTCGAAGATGGCTAGATGCTCGTCCTTGATGTGAGGTGCTCCCTCAATCATCATGGTTCCGCACACGTAGTCGTTTACATCATCGATCTGCTTCTGCGTGAACCCGAGAGATGTAAGCATGTCAAAGCCCGGATCATCAAGCTGTGCTGTATCGAACCCAAGGTGAGCACAGAGATCTTCTCCCAGCGTGTATTTGTTAAAGACGAAGCGCACGTCGAATGTACTATCGAGCTGGCGCTCAACAGCCTCGATTGCCTCATCTGTAAAGTTCAACGCTTTGAGCGATGCACGGTTGATATGAGGACAGCCAACGAGCGACCCATGACCCTTGCAGTACTTCTCGATGTCGTCTATCTGCTCGTCAGTATAGGCCAACGCACCGAGCGCCTTGTGCACGGATTGATTGACGATCTTGAAGTATCCTCCTCCGGCAAGCTTCTTGTACTTAACGATGGCAAAATCTGGCTCAATGCCAGTCGTGTCGCAGTCCATCACAAGTCCTATTGTGCCTGTTGGCGCAATAACCGTTGCCTGTGCGTTGCGGTAGCCGTGCTCCTCCCCAAGAGCTAGTGCCTTGTCCCATGCCGTACGAGATGCTGCGACCAAATAGTCGGGGCAGATCTCATCATCAATGCCCATAGGTCTGATGGTGAGACTCTCGTATTCCTCATTCGTTGCGTTGTATGCTGCACGCCTGTGATTACGGATGACGCGAAGCATCGCGTCGCTGTTCTTCTTGTATTTGGGGAAGGGGCCTACATCGCGCGCCATCTCTGCGCTCGCAGAGTACGACTCACCTGTCATGACCGATGTGAGCGCACCGCATATCGCGAGTGCTTCCTGCGAATCGTATGGAATGCCCATCATCATGAGCACCGTGCCGAGATTAGCGTAGCCAAGTCCAAGCGTACGGAAATCGTACGAGCGCTGAGCCACTTCTTTCGATGGGAACTGTGCCATCAACACAGACACTTCAAGGACGACTGTCCAAAGGCGCACGGCATGTCGGTAGTCGTCTACCTTAATGGTCTGTGATGCTTCATCATAAAAATGCGCAAGGTTCAACGAGGCAAGATTACATGCCGTGTCATCCAAGAACATATACTCCGAACATGGATTAGAGCCGTTGATACGGCCATCATTCGGACATGTATGCCATTCGTTGATCGTTGTGTCGAACTGCAGTCCGGGATCTGCACTCTTCCATGAGCTTACATTGATCTTGTTCCACAGGTCGCGTGCACGCACTGTTACAGACTTCGTTGCATCCGTACGCCAAACAAGATCCCACGGTCCGTCCGTGATCACCGCTTCCATGAAGGCATTGGTCACACGAACAGAGTTGTTCGAGTTCTGTCCAGAAACAGTGTTGTATGCTTCGCCTTCGTAATGTGTATCGAATGCCTGGAAATCAACATTCGTATACCCCTGATCGATCAATGCAAGCGTACGCTTGATGATGTTGTACGGCACCCCGCGGTTTAGGGCACGCTGAATCAACACTCGCAAACGCTCGTTGTGGGCCTCGTCTGTGCCACCTTCCTGAGCAGCCGCTGCTATTTCCTGCATGAAGGTCGACGCAATCTTGCTGCCGGCAACAAGCGCGGCTACCTTCTCTTCTTCCTTTGCCTTCCACTCGATAAACTTCTCGATATCTGGGTGGTCGACATTCACGATGACCATCTTGGCCGCACGACGCGTTGTTCCGCCACTTTTAATGGCTCCTGCCGCGCGGTCGAAGATCTTCAAGAACGACATAAGGCCGCTCGATACACCGCCACCCGAAAGACGCTCGCTCTCGCCACGAAGGTTCGAGAAGTTAGACCCCGTGCCCGATCCATACTTGAAGATTCGTGCTTCACGCGTCGCAAGGTCAAAGATGCCCCCTTCATTCACGAGGTCGTCGTTGACCGATTGAATGAAACAGGCATGTGGCTGAGGATGCGTGTAGGCATCCGTAGAACGTGTGAGCTTCTTGGTGTCTGGATCTACATACTGGTGGCCCTGCGCCGTTCCCGTGATGCCATATGCGTAGTTAAGACCAGTGTTGAACCACTGCGGTGAGTTCGGGGCCGCCATCTGCTTGAGAAGCATGAATGCGATCTCGTCGTAAAACGCCTGCGCGTCTTCGGCTGTATCGAAGTAGCCGTACTTCTCGCCCCACCAGCGCCAGCAACCTGCAAGACGATGCACAACTTGGCGAACGGAGTTCTCCGCACCCGTGAGCTGAGCGCCGTCGTCTGTGAGAATTGGCTTGCCGGCAGCATCAACCTGCGGCACTCCGGCCTTGCGGAAATACTTCTGCGCTAGAATGTCGGTTGCAACCTGTGACCATGCCTCAGGTACTTCGATGTTCTCCATGCGGAAGATCTCTTTACCGTTCTGGTTGCGCAACACAGATTCTCGCACTGTGTAACGGAACATGTCGTACGGTGTGGTACCAGAGGTTGTAAAGCGGCGCGTAATCTTCATGCGCACTCTCCCATCATGAAATGTATCGGTAAACGAAAGCCAACATCGTCTTCCCGTACAAAAGTTCATTTGACAGAGATGCTGCCGCTGAGGTTGATGGCTGATCAACCCCAAGGGGAACGTGGCTCTTCAATTGTGGGAAGGGAAATTGGAACGTTACGACGAAACAAAACGTGGTGAATGCACTTCCTCTTTATGCTGCCGTGTTTCGTTCGTAACTGTGGCAAACATAGTACGTTGAAATTGCTACGTCAATGTGGCAAACGTTCTTGTGGATAAATACAGACCTTCTAAATTTTTATCAACGGCCTTGCATCTTTCAAAGTTGTTTTTTTGGTGTTCGTTTGCTGATATCTTGTATGCCATGAATGAGTTGCTAAATGTCCTGCAATCAATTGATACACGGGCGCTGTACGCGATAAACCACGGGTTATCAAATCCTGTATTCGATGCGATCATGCCGCGGATCACCACGACTGCCTTCTGGATGCCTATCTATGTTGTGTGCATGGCTGGACTGATTGTACAGGGGGCGCGCACATGGAATTCTGGCGGACGCAGACTGGTGGCGTGTGCGGGCATCATCATTGTTGGACTTACAGTACTTGATCAGACAGGACACCGGCTCTTGAAAGAGATCATCGGAAGACCTCGCCCGTATATGGTCTTACATGATATTCACATGCTTGTTGGTTCTGGAGGCGGTTCGTTCCCCTCAAACCATGCCATGAACAACGCATTCGTAGCTGTCATCCTCAGTGCGTGGTTCCCGCGCCTGCGATACCTGTGGTGGGGTGTTGCCTTGCTTATCATGTTCACACGTCCATACTGCGGCGTGCACTATCCTAGTGATATCCTGGGCGGTCTACTTCTTGGCCTTTCGGCGGGACTTCTTACCCTGCGGTTTGTAGGCAGTCGATGGCCGCAATACCTGAACGTGCAGCCCCCTCAATCGTAGCAGGCAAACCTGTCGAGGTCCAGTCTCCAGCCAGGAACATATTCGAAACTTCCCGAACGCATTGTTTGCTTGATGCACGCTCGGTATGTGGTGTCAGTAGCGGCGTTGCCATCTTCTCTTTGATCACGAGTCCGCGCACCAACCGTGCGGTCCGTACCTCCGGCAACAGCTCCAAAAGCTCGGCATGACATAGTTCGATGATCGCATCTTGTGTACTGCCGACGATAGTGTTACCAGCACTCACAGTAAGCGCAACCAATCCGGGTGCAATCTGCTGTTTGTTAAACACCCACTGAATTGTTGTACCAAGTGCAGCCAGGAGGTCATCTGTCATCCACTGCTGGTCGTACCATAGGTACACACTAACAATAGGGCTTGCCGCAGGAGCCATCGGCAAGGAAGAGCGTATGTCCGATGCCGCCATTAAACGTTCGAGCGCACGCTGGGGTACGCAACTCACTACCGCGTCAAAAACGTCTTCCGTTCCGTTAGAAAACACAACATTCGTGCAGCGCCCCTGATCAGTTGCGAGCCTGTCTACCGAGGTGCTCAGTAATACCAAACCACCCTTGGTGGCAAGCCACGACGGCAATGGCTCGATCAGGTCGCTAAGTCCGGCCTTGGGTATCAGGAGCGAAGAATCATCTCTCGAACCAAGAAAGGCAAGTCGCATTACAGCGACCAACATCTCGGCAGAAGCTGTTTGAAGGGGTGCATTCAGGGTTGCCAGAACAAGGGGCTCCCAAAAACGCGTAATAATGTCAGCGGGCTGACGCGCCTGGTGCAGAAACTCCAAGCATGTGAGTCCGATGCCATCCTCCCGGCCCAATGCGATGCGCGCTGCTAAACGGACACAGGCCAGGCGAGATTGCAGGCGCACACCTGTCAGCCTGAGAAGTCCTGCAGTTACACCAAGCTTTCCCGGCAGCACAGACGCATTCAACGTGTGCTTTACCGTGCTGCGATCAACAAACCCAACCGTTAGCCCACGCTGAGGTTCGAGCATGTGGTCGGTTCCGAGTACCTTCAGTACTCTCAGGAAGGCGCTGTAGCAGCCCATCATCACATGCTGTCCGTTATCGATATGATGTCCGCTCTCGCGGTCGATAAACGACCTTGCACGCCCCCCCAGATAGGAGCGCTCCTCCACAAGCACCACATGGTGGCCGCGCTCAGCGGCCTCCACAGCAGCAGCGATGCCTGCCCAGCCCCCTCCGATGATGAGAATCTTCATTGTCGGCGCAAATTGACACTAATTGACGGAATTACTGAAGGACGGAGTGACTGAATGACGGAATTACTGAAGGACGGAGTTACTGAATGACAGAATGACGGTAACTCTGTAATTCAGTAACTCTGTAATTCGGTAATTCAGTAATTCCGTCATTCTTTACCTCGCTTTGAGTTCGCTGGTCGCTGCTTATATTCGCATCCCCTGCGGAAGTGGCGAAATTGGCAGACGCACCAGACTTAGGATCTGGCGGGGCAACCTGTGAGAGTTCGAGTCTCTCCTTCCGCACAGCTTTTTTTCATTGAAGCCCCCTTTTTGGACCTGTAGCTACCTTTTTGAGCAGGGGGCTAGCAGGAGACTCGTTTGGAACGCACAGTGTCGACCCTTGAAGGCTGTAAGCGCGAAGTTCGTATCAGCCTTACCGAACTAGAACTCAAACCTCACTATCAAGATGCGTACGTGAAGGCGCAGGCAGGGATCACTCTGCCCGGATTCCGTAAAGGCAAGGTGCCGATTAACATCATTAAGCAGCGATTCGCGCGCGATATCGAGGCAGATGCACTCGAGACGATCGCCGATAGCGAGTTCCGCACTTTCGCCCAAGCCGAGAAGCAACGCGTGGTTGGCAACCCATCCTTGATCGACATTCAAAAGTCACAGGAAGGCGTTGCCTTTGTGATCAGATACGACGTGATGCCTGATTTTGAACTCGGCACCTATCGTGGTCTTTCAATCAACCGTCCCACAAAGGCGGTCTCTGAAGATGATGTTCAGAAAGAGATCGATCGTATCTGTCTGCGTGCCGCCTCGTTCGATCCGGCAGAACAGGTAACAGATACAATGCACGTGGTAACCGTATCCATGCACGAGCTGGACCGCGAGACATCGATGCCGATTATCGGTGCAGAGGCACGTGAAGAGCGGGTGTTTCTCGACGATGACAATGCAGATATGCACCTTCGGTCGTCGCTGGCAAACACAAAGGTTGGAGACTCCTTCCAATATGTGGGCGAGACAGGAGACGAGAACACGCAGCCCCCTGCATTCCGCGTAACGGTAACAGACGTCCAGAAGGTTGTACCTGCTGAATTCACGAATGAATTTGCAACGATGATCACGGGTGGACGTTTTGAGTCTACCGAAGAGCTCCGCTCTGATATTGAACGTCAGATCAGAGAGTACTTCGAGCAGGCATCACAGCAGAGCCTCGAAAATCAGGTTGTAGACCAGCTCGTACAGGCACACGAATTCGAAACACCAGAGCCGCTGGTGCACGCAGTGATCCATCAATTGTTTGATGATTTCAAGCGTCGTAACGAGGGGGCTCCCGGTCTCGACAAGATCTCGGCACATGATGTCGAACATGAGTTCCGTCCTAGCGCTGAACGTATCGTTCGCTGGGAGCTGATACGTGAGAAGATCATCGAAGCAGAATCGATCGGATTGAACGACGAAGACCTCGATATTGCAGGGACACGCTTTGGTATTCCTGGCGATCAGCTTCGTATGTTGATGCGTCAAAATGCCTCAATTGAAGATCAGCTACTAGCAGAGAAGGCAGTTCGTACGATTCTAGACTATGCGATCGTGACGGACGTCAACGTGGATTCCGAATAAGTCACCACCGCATCAAAGAAAAGGGAGCATCATGCACAACCAACTCGTCCCAATGGTCGTTGAGCAAACCAGCCGCGGCGAACGTGCATACGATATTTATTCTCGACTCCTCAAGGAGCGCATCATCTTTATCGGAACACCGATTGATGATATGGTAGCAAGTCTTACCATCGCACAGCTGCTGTTCCTTCAGAGTGAGGATCCGACAAAGGACATTTCGCTCTACATTAACTCGCCGGGTGGCAGCGTAACTGCCGGCATGGCGATCTACGATACCATGCAGTTCATCAAACCAGATATCTCAACGATCTGCGTTGGCATGGCCGCTTCAATGGCACAGGTACTCTTATGTGCCGGTGCAAAGGGTAAGCGTTATGCTCTGCCCCATTCGCGTATCATGATGCATCAACCCCTTGGCGGCACGCAGGGTCAAGCAACAGATATTGAGATCTACACAAAGGAAATGTTGCGCATTCGCGACATGCTGTATGGTGTGATCTCTGTACATTCGGGCAAGGATTACGAGACCATTAAGAAAGATGCCGACCGCGATAACTACATGTCGCCCCAGGAAGCACTTGATTACGGCCTCATTGACAAGATCTTAGACCGTCCGGTATAATAAAGCTCGATGCAAGAAAATCTCAACTGTTCGTTCTGCAACCGAAACTCTCAAGAGGTCACTAGTCTGATCGCTGGCAAGGGAGTATACATCTGCGATGTCTGCGTACAGAACTCTGTTGACATTCTTCGCAAGAACGCGCCTTCAGCACAGCTTCGTACCGACATATCAACGTTGCCGCGTCCGTCTGAAATCAAGCGGCAGCTCGACGAACATGTGATCGGTCAGACAGAAGCGAAAGAGGTTCTCTCTGTTTCTGTGTACAACCACTACAAGCGCATCCAGGCCAAGAACCTTGTCAGTGCGTTTGATGAGGTCGAGATCGAAAAGAGCAACATTCTGCTCCTGGGCCCAACTGGTACGGGTAAGACACTCCTGGCACAAACACTGGCACGCATTCTTGATGTGCCGTTTGCGATAGCCGATGCGACAACGCTTACGGAAGCCGGCTACGTTGGCGATGATGTTGAATCGATCATTGTTAATCTTCTGCAGAACGCAGATTATAACGTAGAACGTGCTGAGCGTGGCATTATCTATGTGGATGAGATAGACAAGATCACACGCAAGAGTGATAGCGCATCGATCACACGCGATGTTTCCGGGGAAGGCGTTCAGCAGGGCCTCCTGAAGATTCTTGAAGGAACTGTTGCGGGTATTCCGCCAAAGGGTGGACGTAAGCATCCAGAGCAGCCCCTTGTCTACGTGAACACAAAGAATGTACTCTTCATTTGCGGTGGAGCGTTTGAAGGACTCGAAAAAGTAATCGCAAAGCGTAAGCGTCCAACAACCATCGGATTCACGGCTCCAACGGCTGCAACCATCGAAGAATCGATGGAACTCCTCGGCGATGTCGAGCCAGAGGATCTGATGAAGTTTGGATTCATTCCTGAATTCATCGGACGTTTGCCTGTTGTTACAGCATTGCACCCTCTTACCGATGAGGCAATGCTCGATATTCTTACGAACCCCAAGAATGCGATCGTTAAGCAGTATCAGAAGCTATTGCTTCTTGAAGGCATCGAGCTGCAGTTTGAACATGAGGCGCTTACGGCCCTTGTTCAGAAGGCTCAAAAGCGTCGAACAGGCGCTCGCGCATTGCGCGGTGTAATGGAAGAGGTAATGAACCCAATCATGTACATGCTGCCAGACGTAACGGGCGTGCGCAAGTGTGTCATTACGCGCGAAGTTGTAGAGCGTAATGCGTCACCGCTTCTTGAACTCAGCGAGCAACCTGCAGCGCGAGCATCCTCGAAGAAAGCCTAGCGTGTTTGGTCTGAAGTTAGACCTTAGACGGACGATTGCCCACAACGCCCATAATCGCTCCGAGTGCCCAGACACCGTGAATCACGGCATATATCATTGGCGATAGCAGAACTGTGGTAAGTGCAGTTCGAACACCACCTCTCCAGTTGCTTCCGGTAGACAACGTATGCAACGCGCTGAACACGCACACTGCGGCGTACATGTATATCACAAAGAGCAGTGGCTCGAGAAACGCCCTATCCGTAAGCGATGCAATTCCAAGCGCCACAAAAGCGATTAAGGCTAAAATCGGTATTGCTTGACGCGCATGAATGGACTGCGGATACTTCCGCAGAACTGCCGCCTTCCACCAGCCATAACGCCATCTCTGTTGTGCTAGCCCCTTGAGTGTTGGGCGCGCCATGGTATAGAACACTGGACGCGGCAAAGAGTACACGCCAGCTCCACGCTGGGTTGCACGATAGTCGAAGTCGAAGTCTTCGTTTGTAAACAGCGTTTCGTCGTAGCCGCCTAATGTTTCCCATACCTGCCGGCGATACGACGACATGGCAGCATGGGCCACCTGTACAGGCTGCGTAAGGTGTGTGCGCGATGCGCTGCCGCCAGACCCAAGCTTACTCGATGTTAGCACGCTGATAGCTTCTGCCACGGGGCTTGCATTACCCGCAATGATGCGAATGCTCGGACCTACAAGGTCGAAGCCAGGTTGTTGAAGTGCCTCGACGATGCGCTCGATGTAGTCGTTGGATATGCGTGCGTGACAATCCACGCGTACGATCACATCACCCCGCGATGCGCGCACGGCCGTGTTGAGTCCGCTCGGAATAGACTTCTTCTCATTTGCCACAACCTGCACAGTGAAGGAGTAGGCACGAGAGTTCACGAGCGATACGATAAACTCACGCGTTCCGTCCGTAGACATGCCATCGGCGATCACAACCTCGAAGGCCCCCTGATAGGTCTGCGCTTGCAGATTATCAAGGATGTGTTCAATGGTGTATCGCTCGTTCCTGCACGGAATGATGACCGATACCAATGATGTGGTTACTGCCGACATGCGGCAAATATACCCATGCTACTTTGCCACGATCATGGCCTGATGCGCACGCTCATTGTTTAGCGTCAACTGCACCATGTATGTCCCGCTTGGGAGACCCGATACGCTGAATGGTTGTTCGTATTGTCCGGCATCCTGCTGCTGCTGCACAAGTGTGGCTACATGGAAACCCAGATTATCGAACACATCAAGACGCACCTGGTGCGGGGCACGTAGTTCATATCGAATGAATGCTTCTGACTTAACAGGATTAGGTGCAATTGACTGGAATGTCCACGCATTGCCTTGTTGCGCATTCTCTTCGGAATCAACGCTGGTTGTGCCACTCTTGATGACCTTAACCGTTGAGAAGCTGCCGAAGAGGATATCCTTGATCGCAGCCTTCTTTGCACCGAACCATTGCTCGAGCACTGACGCGTAGATCTGACGGAAGTCATACTGCATCTTGAGGTTGCCGTTGTCAAGGTTCTTCATGTCGGGATTTGTACCTATGATGCCATCCTGCACAGGTGTTCCAAAGAACATCATCGGAGCCGCCGTACCGTGGTCGGTACCAAGACTTTGGTTCGAGGCAACGCGGCGTCCGAACTCGGAGAACGTCATCGTTACAACGCGATCAGCAACTCCAAGTGCTTCGATGTCGCGCTGGAATGCGGTTATCGCCTCTGAAACCATCTGCAGCAAGTTTGCATGCGTGCCCGTCATCGTGTCGTCTGCTCCAACCTGAGCTGCATGCGTATCAAAGCCGCCCAGCTGCACAACGTACACACGAGTTTTCAAGCCCCCTGCCACAAGTCGTGCGACGATCTTGAGCTGGTCTGCCAGACGGTTAGACGTTGGATACGTGAACTTGTTCTGCGCCTTGTCTGCAGCGGCCTTGATAACCGTGCTAAACTCAAGCGACTTCATTTGTACTTCACGAACATACTTGATGTTCTCTGCTGCAAGCTTTGTCGAGGGTAGATCATTGCCCGGTGCATCTGTACCACTGACAAGTTTGTAGAACGTCTCGGGATCCTGCAGGGCTATACCCATCGACTGATTCTGGTAGCCTGTGAGTGCCAGCGATACGACAGGCGCCATTTGAATTGCAACGGGGTCGGGCATCTTGGCATTCGGGTAGCCCGTCGGGTAATCAGGATACTCGGAGTTAAGGTAGCGTCCGATCCAGCCTGTGGTCTCATTTACATTCGAAGCACTACCACTCATCCAGATATCTGTTGATCGAAAGTGCGATAGGTTGGGATTCGGATATGTAACGCCCTGTACAACATTCATCTTCTTTTCCGACCAGAGCTCGTGAGCCCCCTTCATCACCGGATGTATACCCGTTGCGTTGGTAAGCTTCAGAACCTTGTTCTCAGCGATTGCGATGTTACTGCGCAGCGACTGATAGGTTCCATACTCACTCAGTGGGATGACCGTGTTGAGGCCGTCGTTACCACCGTTAAGCTGCACCAGCACCAGCACGCGGTCTGTTTCAGCTTCAACGTTGAATAAATCATTCACTACAGGACCGTCAAAGGCCTGTAGCGGAATGCCATTGAACAACATTGGAAGCGCCACGGCACCGGAGGTGCGGGCGATGAACGATCTGCGCGATAAACGAGTAGGTGTGTTCTTGCTCATGATTGCCCCCTTACCCTAGTTGATATTCCGCCATGCGGAAGAGGTAGCGGAAAAGTCTATCGAGTGGTGTACGAACAGCGTTGAAATTTGCGGTCGATGGGTCTGCTTTATAAGCATTCCACAGCATTGCCCACTCGTAATAGCGTCCACCATTCATAAGGATCTCTTCTGCGAGCATCATCACGGTGGATTCGACGAAAGGAGCAGCAAACATGATTTCATTGATCTGCTCGATCATTCCGAGAGAATCTTCCGGACTACTGAGCTTTCCAACAAACGCCACTGTGTCAACAATCGGCTTACGTCCCAGAGCAGTGTTGTTGGTTAGAAGCGCATCAGTAAAGCCATTTCGTAAAGGAAGTGTAGCTGTCGTAAGCCACATGCGGTAATAATCCGGCGCCTGATAATAGGCTTCATAGCCGGCAACACTTGAAGGTTCAACGAGATCCATCTGCTGCGAGGCCAGTGCCGTGGTAAAACCTTGGAAATAACGTCCAACAAGTGTCTTATCAGTAATCAGGCTCCAGGATGGAAATGCGCGGCCGAGACCTAGGACCAAATCAGCCGGACTCCGCAACTGGCATCCCCGCAGATTGACATCGAAGAAATGTTCAGAAGCAAAGAGCTTTTTGAGCACCGGCCCTACATTCCACCCATTTGTGCGGAGGTCTTTGGCAAGGGGCTCAATAACGTTCTGGCGGACTTCGTCGGTGATATCACTGTTTACGAACCAGATATAGAGCTCTTTTACTATAAACTCCGACGTAGCGTTCTGCTCGAAAATCATATCGAGCATCTCGTCAAGTTCTTGGATAGCCCCTTGAGGTGTTGAACGTCCCTTGATGACGCGATTACCGTAACGAAGAGAAAACTGTTTGTCTGTTGTGTCGTGATTGGCAACAACAAAAACAACATTTGGGTTGTCAGGAAACAACGGCGCTGTGCGCGGTTCGTTATCACGATAGTCGCGATCATTGGCCGCAAGCACGAGGTCTCGCCCACCGAACTCACGCCAACCCGTAAGCACGCGTGCAGCTGCGCGCACATCCTGCTCGGTATATGTGGTGTAATCGCCTTGAGATACCTCTGGCCCTTTGCCGATAGTAAAGAGCTCTTGCAGTTCTCTACCATAGTTTTCGTTCGGACTGCCCTTCGTGTTCACGTTGCCATTGAGGTAGCGAAGCATCGCTGCATCAAGTGTGACACGCCGTGCCAGACCCTTAAAGCTGCCGAAGGCATTCGCACGCATGTATGTGAGAAGTTCCCATGAGAAAATGCCGTTTTGAACAACCGACATTTCAGTCGCAAAGTGATTTGACCAAAAGAGGGTGAGCTTTTCCTGGATTGATGGCGCATGTGTCATCATGTGCATCGTCCACCAGACCTTGGTAATGCCGTTGTAGTATCCGGAGCCCTTTGTTAGGTCGTAGGCCGTAGATGTAGATGGGTCGTTTCTGTCGGAAAGCACGACCGTTTTTGTGAACACCTGTCCCGGATCCGGAATCCACTTTGAGTTGTCTGCCGGATTGAGCGGTGGCTCTGGCGTTGGAACAGACTTGAACAGCGTATCAATGGTCTTGTCAACACCATCTGCTACTGCCTTGTCAAGCTGATCCAAGGTAACACCAAAACATGCTCTGCGCATGAGATGCGCTGCTTCGCGCCGCGTCCATTGTCCACGATATGGGTCGAGCATTGCCATAAAAAACTTCTCGAGTGAGTTACGAACAGGCTAAAATCCGTCGGAGTACTTCGAAGTTACAACTCTTGATAGGGTTTAACATCAGTCATTTCATAGAGGTAACTTGCGCCCGATGCAAAAGCATACCCGTGAGATCATCCTGTCGAACACGTTAACGGTGTTCAATGCTGTCAATGCAGGCATCATAGGCCTCCTGTATGCCGCATTGCAGTACTCGGGAGACACACGCCTGCTCTGGGACGGTCTCGGAGTAGGTGTTTCTTCTGCCATCAACACGGTGATGTCGATCCTGCAGGAGTACAGGGCCCACAAAGCGCTCGAAACTATCACAGTGCATGCGAGTCTTCCGGCCAAGGTGCTGCGGGCAGGTAACATTGAGCACTCAGAGGTTGACACCCTGAAACCTAGAGACGTAGTTCGTGTGATGCGGGGCGACGTTGTCCCGGCTGATGGTACCGTCATCAGCACTGTTGATTGCCAGCTCGACACATCAATGCTCACTGGAGAATCGGAACCGTTTGCGGCAAACGTGGGCAGCAGCATCTCAGGGGGCTCGTTTTGCGTGTCGGGTCAGCTCGATGTGCAGCTCACGGCCGACCGTGAGCATTCGCTTTCTGGTAGGATTGAGTCGCATGCACAGAAGCTTGACCTTACGCCTTCACCCCTGCAAAGGAACGTTAACGCCATCTTCGTCTGGTCGTTCGTCATGGCAGGCGTGTTTGCCGTCGCCGACCTTCTCCGCAACCCCGGTTTGATGCTGCAGGATGTCGACAGTATTCGTCGCGCAGCAACACTCGTCCTTGGACTGATTCCCGAGAGTCTGATTCTCCTCTCAACGATCACCTTCATCATCGGCACAATACGTATCCGCAAGCTTGGCATCATCGTTCAGCGTCTAGCTGCACTGGAATCATTCTCACAAGCAACAGATGTGTGCTTTGACAAAACGGGTACGCTAACGACAAACGAACTCGAGGTCGACGCGATCATTCCACTTGGTGCAGACTCACTCGAAGACGTACAGCATGAACTGCATGCATTCGCCACAGCACTCACCGACGAGAGTCAGATCATACGCGCCTTGCGAATGCAAGCCCCCTTCATGGAGCCGCGAAGTGTTGCCAAGCAGACCTCGTTTTCATCGTCAACAAAGTTCAGCGCTCTGCGCTATGCTGGAGACGACGCAACATTCGTTCTTGGCGCCCCTGAGGTTGTCTGCACGCCAGCGCATCTACTGTGGAATGCGATGCATGAACGTCTTGCTTCCTTCGGCAAACAGCATCACAGGACCGTAGTCTTTGCACGTACCCATGATCACGACAATCCATGTGGCGTGCACACCGAGCCCCTTTGCTGGGTGGTGTTTAACGATACGCTTCGACATGATGCGCAGTCCACGATTGCGATGTTTCATGAGATGGACATCACGACACATCTTCTCACGGGGGACAAGCAAGACACCGCGGAGTCAGTTGTTGCACAGCTCGGCATACCACCGTCGATGATGTCGATTCACGCGCGGTGCACGCCAGAGGACAAGTATGAGATCGTCAATGATCTCTGCTCACGCGGACATGTGATCATGATCGGTGATGGAATCAATGATATTCCGGCCCTGCGCCGAGCGGACGTAGGTGTGGCCCCTTCGCAAAGCTCGTCGGCTACAAAGCTTGTGGCAGATATTGTCCTCGAGCAAGGGGGCTTTGCAGACTTCCCAGCCATGATCGACGAAGGCCGAACGGCAGTGCGTACGGTGCTTGCGGTCTCGACGATGTTTCTTGCAAAGAATGCTCTGCTTGTGTTGCTTACACTTGGCTCGTGGCTCTATGCAATGCCCTACGTGCTGAGTCCGCGCAGAGGAGCACTCCTGAGCATCGTCGGTATTGTCGTGCCATCCATCTGTGCATCATGGTGGCCTCAGCGAGGGATTGCCACGACGCGCTTCTTTCATGAGCTATGGGAATCTGTAACCGTTGGCACGATCGGTGTGATGGTCGCATACGCTATCACGACGCAGTTGTACATCACACATCCGCAGTACACCATCATCGCCGTGTTTTCCCTGCTCAGCTCGCTGCTGACGATGTTCGTGCTCAGTACTCGCAAGATTATATGGGGTTATCTGTCCGTTTCGTTGTCGAGTCTCGCACTTGTTGCCCTGCTTATGATCATACCGACAACAGTACCAATGCTATCTCTCGTGCAACTCTTCTATGAGATTGGCGGAGCAGGTACATCGGCATTGATACCGCTGTTTATCACTGGTGCAATTTCTATCGCTACAACAAGCGCTGTTGTCGCTGGACTTCGTTGGGTAGTTTTGCCACGGTTTCACCGATCATAACGCTACTGTGTCTACTCGCAACCTTCGGCTCATCGTCATCCTCACAGCGCTCGTGGTCTTATTGCCATCGCTGGGCGCAGTGCGACTCTTTGACTGGGACGAGATCAACTTTGCCGAGAGTGCACGTGAGATGATCGTGAGCGGCAACTACCTGCAAGTGCAGGTAGACTACCGTCCGTTTTACGAGAAGCCCCCTCTCTTCATGTGGATGCAAGCGCTCTCGATGAAGGTGTTTGGCATCAACGAGTTCGGGGCTCGATTCCCCAACGTCGTCATAGCCATCACAACACTGCTCGTTGCACTCTCGATCGGTATGCGTCTTCATTCACGTCGTATGGGCATCCTATGGATGCTCTGCTATGCGGGTAGTGTGCTGCCGCACTTCTACATGCGCTCGGGGATCATTGATCCTGCGTTTAACCTCTTCATGTTCCTTGCGATCTGGTGGATCTATCGTTCGGTTCAGGAGCCATCAACACTAGGCTGGCCCGTTGCTGCAGGACTTGCCACGGGGCTAGCAGTGCTTACGAAAGGGCCTGTAGGGCTCGGACTCGTGGGCCTTACATCCATCGTTGCATGGCTTGTGACGCATCGGAAGCGTCAGCGCTTCCCAATCGGTACGCTACTCATTGTCCTTGCTGTGTCCATTGCAATTCCGTCGTTATGGATTGGCGCCGAATACCTCACACACGGACCTACCTTCATGCGCGAGAACCTTGCCTATCAGTGGCGTCTACTTACCACAGGCGAGGCTGGACATGAACAACCATGGTTCTACCATCTCATTGTAGTTGCTATCGGATGCTTCCCTGCATCGATCTTTTTTTGGCAGGGGGCTCGCACCACCCAACACGATGAGCAACATCAGCGCGACATGCAGCAATGGATGATTGTGCTCTTCTGCGTTGTAATGGCTGTCTTCTCTGCTGTCACAACGAAGATCGTCCACTACAGTTCGATGTGCTACCTGCCCCTTACCTTCCTTGCAGCTCGGGCATTAGAGCAACTCCTAAGCGGACATCGCACGTCGCTTACACTGTGGCAGAAGGGTGGACTCATCACGGTTGGCACGCTGTTGTCAGCCGCGTTCTGCATTGTGCCCCTTGCCTTCATGAACAAAGACTGGCTGCTAGGTCTGCCAACATTCCGCGACGTCTACCTGCGCGCTGCGATGAGCCGTGATGTATCGTGGATTGGTATCGAGCCGTACATCGGTGGTTTGCTTCTCGTAAGCACGATCGTAACGATCCTTACGATACGGCGACGTCTACTCGTTGCACTGGCCTCGCTGTTTGGCGGCGTTGTCTTAACGCTAACGCTCTTTCTCCCCTTCGTTGCATCGCGCATTGAAGCATACACGCAAGGGGCTGCACTCGATTTCTATGAATCACTGCGCGGAACAAAGCAGACCGTAGAGCCCCTTTCCATGAAGAGCTATGCGCAGTTGTTCTACACGCAGAAGCCGCAGGAGCTGGCTGGCGTTGCACCAACATGGTTTATATGCCGAATCAACAACATTGGTGAGTGGCAATCAGATACAACCAAGCAGATCGTTGACACCACCGGGGCGTTTGTCATTTTGCGTCGGACTTTGCCTCTGCAGCAGCCCCGTACCCCGTAAGCTCGAGTGTCTCGTAGTTCTCGAGTGATGTCTCAAGTTTGAGCTGCACGGTGAAAGGTCCCTTCTTTGTTGGCACGTACTCAACCTCAACAGTAACCGGCCTGCCCTTTTCAGACGTCATGGTAGCCGCCGATACAACGCGGAGTCCGTCTGTAAGGGGCACAGGACGAATCGTTACCGGTCTATCCACGAAGGTATTCACTGTGACTGTTGCCCGTGTTGGCTGTCCAGCTACTCCGGCATTGAATCCCAAGAAGCTCGATGACAACTGAATCGGACGCTGTATTTCGGCGCGCAGCTGCAGTACGTGCGATCCAACAGAGTCATTTGCAAAGACCGTTACGTACTTGGAGATCTTGCCACTACCCGACGGCAGGTTTAGCGTTACGTTCATGGCCGTTTCTTCGCCGGGCTGCAACGTGTCCTTCTCGATGGGCGCGGTTGTGCATCCGCACTGTGGACGTACACTCGTGATCACGAGCTGCTTGTCGCCAATATTTTTGATTGGTATACGCGCCTTCACAGACTGCACATTCGTGATCGCCCCCTCTGGCGTAACGCTTCCCCAGTCTTGTTCCTTCTGCATCTGCAAGCGCGGCTGCGCGTGCGTCACGACCGCCGTAAGCGACAGAAAAGAAATGAACATCAATGCACGAGTCTTGGTCATGGGTACGTCTTCATCGTAGATTATGCGGACAATGATCTCAGCAACGACACTTTCCTACCTTCTCTCTGCAGGTGCGGCCATTGCCATCTCGCTGTTTGGCTATCTCGGTCTGCGGCAGGACTCAACACAGGCAGACAGATCGCCCCTTACGGGAGTGAACATCACACCACTTGAGCGAGCGGCACGTGTTGCCCGTGCTGGTGGTGTAGACTCGGCCTACATCGAACTCCTACTGACAGACAGCCTCACAGCGTTCGATGCAAAATACGTGAAGAACAACGTCACCAACTTCGCATCCAAAGCAGATTACTCGCACAACTTCTCGCAAGAGGCCGTGAGCAACGTCCGCGACTTTGTAAAGTCACACGACTCCACACTCCAACGCGCCAAGCAGCGCTTCGGTGTCCCACCAAACGTCATCGCTGCACTTATGTGGGTAGAGACAAAACACGGACGCATCACCGGAAAGCACCACGTGCCAAGCGTGTATTTGTCGGTACTACTTTCGTCCGAGCCGGAATACCTCGAATCAAACACGCAGATCGTGCTCAAGGCCAAGGAGCTGGACTCTACCAAGCACGACAGCGTTTACAGCTCCATCGAAAAGCGTGCGCAGCGCAAAGTCACCTGGGCCACATCACAACTCAAAGCACTCGCGACAATCCAGAAGAACAAGACCATGAACACCCTTACGCTACGGGGCTCATGGGCAGGCGCATTCGGGTACACGCAGTTCTTGCCATCATCGTACCTCTCATGGGCCACGGATGGAGGTGGTGATAGGGAAATAGACCTGTACAAGTTTGACGATGCCATCTTTAGCGTAGCCAACTACTTGGACCGCGCAGGATGGGGCGAATCAGACGCACAGCAGCGCAAGGCAGTCCACCATTACAACAACAGCGACGACTACGTCAATGCTGTCCTGAAACTTGCGAAGATGAGTCAGGAGTAGGTACTAGGTACGGGTACACATGGGTACATGGGTACGCAGGTGCGCGAAGTAGCCGAGCGTCTTTCCCGCGAAAGCGGGAAACCACATTGAACGCAATCACGCGAGGTCCCTCGCTGCTGGCGCAGCTCGGGATGACGCAACGCGAGTTTAGAGTTGAGAGTGGAAGGTTGAGAGTTTCCGTGGTTGTCACATTCGAATGCGTTAACTGCACTGTATGGTACAGTCAAACATTTAACTACATTCGGAGGTTACTACTATGGGATTCATCATGGCAAATGCATTTACCGCGGTTGTAAAGCAAAGTGGCGAATGGTGGATAGGTTGGATACAAGAGATACCAGGCGTGACTTGTCAGGAAGCAACGAAGGAAGAGTTGCTGGAGACACTCCGTATAACGCTCGCGGAAATACTCGAGCTCAATCGTGACATGGCACGCAAACAAGCTGGTTCTGACTTCGAAGAGTATCCAATAGCGATTTGAAACGCCGCGACGTTGTCGCGCACCTTATTGCCAACGGATGCAGTCTCCTTCGTGAAGGAGGCCGCCATTCCATTTGGGTAAACAGTGCCGGTACGCGCACTAGCGCCGTGCCTCGACACCGCGAAATCGACGACAATCTCGTTCGCAAAATCTGTGTTGATCTAAAGATCTCTTACCCTTGGAAACATTGATCTGGTTTCCCGCGGGAAAGACGCTCGGCATCTTTGCGTACCACGTACCTTGTACCTAGTACCTACAACCTCGCCCCTACTCTCAACTCTCCACTCTGCACTCTCAACTCTTCTCTGCCAACTCTTCTGCCTGCTTCAAGAAGTTCTCGATGAACGTTAGGCCGTTGTGCCAGAACGTTGGGCTTGTGATGTCCAGACCAAATGGTGCGAGAAGTTCTTCCGGACGCTTCGAGCCCCCTGATGAGAGAAGTTCGATGTACTTGTCTGGGAATGACTCAGGGCTTTCGAGATAGATCTGGTACAGCGCCAGCACGAGGAGTTCGCCAAACGCATAGGCGTAGACGTAGCCAGGTGTGTGGATGAAGTGCGAGATGTATGACCACCATACTTCATAGCCGGGTGTGAACTCGACGCTATTACCGAATTGGTCGGTTTGTGTCTGCAGCCAGATCTCGTTCATCTGATCAAGGCTGATCTCTCCTTGGCTGCGGCGTGTTGTGTGGACGGCGTTCTCAAAACGGTTAAGAGCGACCTGACGAAACACAGTAGCGATCATTCCGTCGAGCTTGGACATGATAAGCGCAAGCTTGGACTGATCGCTTGTTGTTGCTTCGAACATCTTCTTGAAGGTGATCATCTCTCCAAACACGCTCGCTGTTTCAGCGATGGTGAGTGGTGTGTCCATGAGCAGGGGGCCTTGCTGACGTGACAGATACTGGTGTACGCCGTGGCCAAGCTCGTGCGCAAGTGTCTGCACGTCGCGGCTTGTTCCCGTATAGTTCATAAACACATACGGGTGCACAGAAGCAATGGTGCCTGCGCTGTATGCGCCAGAACGCTTGCCCTTCTTGACTGGACCATGGATCCAGTTCTTCTCAAAGAACATCGATGCGATGTCGCCCGCACGCTTGTCAAATGATGTGTACGAATCAACGACGATCTTGCGCGCCTCTTCCCACGTGTAGAAGTCAGAGTCTTCCGTTACCGGAGCATAGCGGTCATAATCATAGAGTTTATCAAGTCCGAGCAGACGCTGCTTGAGGGCATAGTAGCGGTGGACAAGATCGTAGCGGGATACGACAGCATCAACCAATGCCTGCACAGAGGCATCAGAGACTTCGTTGGACATGTTGCGGCTGGATACCCACGTTGGGTACTTGCGCAGACGGTCGTTGACTTCGCAATCGCCAATGATCGTGTTGAACACATAGGCATGTGTCTTTGCATCCGTCTTGAGTCCGGCCGACAATGTCTCGGCTGCTTCTTTACGCGTCGCGCGATCTGCATCGTAGAGCATCTTCGTCATCTGCGCTATCGTTAGTTCCTGACCGCGGAACGTAAACATCTTTGCATTCGAGATCTCATCATGCAGACGCACCCATGCAAACCGTGATGAGACGCTCTTCGCAGAGAGAGCCTGCTCGACATCCTCGCTGAGGGTATGGGGCTTGTAGTCCATCACACGCTCGAGCCAATGCTTGCGGCTTGCCATTTCCGGCGCTGCGAGAAGTTCGGTGATGCGTGCTTCTGACAGAGCAGACAGTTCGGTGTCGACAAAGATCAAATGTGACGAAGCCTTGCTGAGCGTTTCTGTAACGCGCTGCATCAGCTTGCCATATTCCGGATGTTCTGAGTCAGTTGACCATTGCAAGTGCACATACGATCCCATTCGGTCGTAGTTCTCGACCAGCTGCTCATACTCCTGCACCATCGTCATGAAGTCGGCAATTGAGAGCGAAGCAAACTTGCCATACCAACGATCGCGGAAGTCCTTTGAGCGTTGCTCGATCGTTGCGAGGTCTCCGCCAAGCCCCTTCTCATCCGTTGATGCATACAGGTCTGATAGATCCCAAAAGATGTTCTCTGCGCCGTTTGTCGTTGGTGTTTCTGCCATAGTAGTCGTATCGATCGTGAACGTTGGAAATGCTAGTTTTCGCTATGAGTGAGCCACGAAAGTACAGAAGGAATACCGTTCGAGCCAGTGAGATTCTCTGGAATTTTCTCGTGGCTGCTGGTATGCTGGTGCTGGCCTACCGCATACCAGTGGAGCTTGTGTTGCCATCGACTAAGTCTTCCTCTTGGCAGATTGTTATAGCCTTGGTCGGGCTAGTGTTAGTTGCCGACCCAATCATCAAGTATCGGAAGAATATGGCGCGCGGCATCGAACATGCGGATGCCTACAGTCGTTTCCACTTCATTGTTGACCTACTGGTGCTTGCACCATTGCTCTTTCCAGATCATTCGCCCCTGCGGCTACTGGTGCTATTGAAGATCATCACTGTCCATGGGTTTGTTCGTCAGTGGATGCTTCAGATGTATCGAGGAAATGCGCTTATTCGCTTTGGTCAGTTTGCCTATATCCTGGGCGTGACGATCCATCTTGTTGCCTGCGGCTGGTTGGCGCTGCAGATCCCGACGCAGAAGCATTTCGGCAGCTATCTCCATGCAGTATACTGGGCCGTATCAACGCTGTGTACCGTTGGATATGGCGACATCACGCCAAGCAATGATGCGCAGATGATGTATGCGACTGTTGTGATGATATGCGGCTATGTACTCTTTGCTTGGCTCATCGGCAACATAGCATCGATCCTTAACCGGGTTGATCCTATCCACTCTGAACATGCCGCAACCATGGAACGCGTTACATCGTTCCTACGTTTTCACAAGGTACCGCAGTCACTGCAGGCGCGCATCATCGATTATCTATCGTATATGTGGGACCGCAAGGTTGGGTCGGACGAACCGTCTCTTCTCAAGCTTCTTCCATGGGGCATGCGAAGTGAAGTAGCCATGTATCTGCGACGAGACCTCTTAGAGCGTGTCCACTTTCTTAAGGATGCAAGCGATGCTCTCCTTCGCGAGATCTCAGATGCCGGCAGAGCTATTGTTGTAACGCCTGGGGAGTATGTGTTTCATGTTGATGACTCCCCGAGGTATATGTACTTCATCAGCACAGGAATGGTTGAAGCCATTAGTCGTGATGGCCTCACACTGGGCACACTGACAACCGGAGATTTCTTCGGCGAGATGGCGCTTCTCGAAAAGCGCAAGCGAAACGTCAGCATACGTGCACTTGAATATTGCGACCTCTTTGTGCTCGACGCGCGCACATTCGATCGCGTTATTGAATCGTATCCGGAGTTCAGAACGGTCATAAATGACGTCGCTCGTGAACGCGCAGCATCCACGAGCGAACTGGTTCGAAGTATTCAGTAACGATGTTTACGGTACGATGCGGTAGATCATCCGTGGGAATGGAATCACCTCGCGGATGTGCTCTGCGCCAGTGATCCACTTAACCGTGCGCTCAACGCCAAGACCAAAGCCGGCATGCGGCACGGATCCGAACTTGCGCAGGTCCAAGTACCACTGGAAGGCTTCTTCGGGAAGATTCTCATGGCGCAGACGCTCGAGGAGCAGATCGTGATTGTCTTCCCGTTGTGAACCACCGATGATCTCGCCAGCCCCTTCTGGAGCAAGCATGTCCATGGCAAGGACGACCTTTTCGTTTTCCGGGTCGCGCTTCATGTAGAAGGCCTTGACCTCTGTTGGGTAGCGGTGGATGATGCACGGACGATCGAACTGCTGCATGATCGCTTCTTCCTGCGGCGCACCGAAGTCTTCGCCCCATGGGAAGTCGATCTGGATCTCTGATCCATCCGGCTGCTTGCGGTTGAGCTTAACGTTGTTCTTGTTCAGCCAGTCTACGGCTTCGGAGTAGGACATACGGTAGAACGGACGTCGCACCGCTTCGAGCTTTGAGACATCGCGTCCGAGCGTTGCGAGCTCTCGTTGACAGTCCTTTACGCATGATTGCACGATGTACTCAACGAGATCTTCAGCAAGATCCATGTCGTCGTTGAGATCGAAGTACGCCATCTCCGGCTCTACCATCCAGAACTCTGTGAGGTGACGTCGTGTCTTGGACTTTTCTGCTCGGAACGTTGGACCAAACGTGTACACCTTGCCGAGCGCCATAGCGCTGGCTTCTGCGTACAGCTGACCCGACTGCGTGAGATATGCCTTTCCGAGATCGAAGTACTCTGTCTCAAACAACGTGGACGTACCCTCGCAGGCATTCGGCGTAAAGATCGGCGAGTCCATCAGACGGAAACCATTGCCGTCAAAGAAGTCGCGGATGGCCTTGATCACACGGGCACGCACACGCATGATCGCATGCTGACGTGCAGAGCGCAACCACAAGTGACGGTGCTCCATGAGGAACTCGACACCGTGTTCCTTAGGCGTGATCGGATAGTCTTTGCTCAGCTGCCAGATCTTAACATCTGTCACATCAAGCTCTACACCAGAAGGGGCTCGCTGTTCCGCGCGCACGGTACCCGTGATCGACACGCTCGACTCTTGCGTAAGAAGTCCGGCGTTGCCTGCGATCTCCTCGCTTACGTTTGGCTTGAAGAGCACGCACTGAACAATGCCCGAGCCATCGCGGAGCTTGATAAAGATGAGCTTGCCTTTTTCTGTCTTGTCGTAGACCCATCCGTTGAGCGTCACTGTTTGGCCAATGTGATCGCTGAGGTTTTCGATGGCGACAAATGATTTGTATCGTGATTCCATGCACGAAAATACCGAAGAAGTTGGCGAAGTTTGCGTCATGCATCGCCCCCTATCACTGAAACGCATCAACGACGTCGTCCTGAGCTCCACTTGGTCAGACGGGTTGGAGTCATCGATTCTCCTCTCCGACCTGCGCGACGCCTGCCCTTGCGCCCATTGTTCGGGCGAGGAAATCATGGGTCAAGTGGTCTTCCCCGGCATGAAGACGTTTAACCCCGGCATGAACGAGCTAGCCTCCATCACCCCCGTTGGCAACTACGGCGTCCAGGTTGCTTGGAAAGACGGACACGACACCGGCATCTACACATGGGAAATGTTGCGCACTCTCTTCGAAACCAAGCGCCTGAGTCAACAGACGTTAGAAGAAATCGAACGTCAGGTGCGTTGAAAATCGAAAGCGCCACTTTCGATTTTCAATCTAATCCGTCAACGTCCTGAGTTTCGCCAGCACATCATCAATCTGCTCGGCAGTAAGCACACCGATGCTTCGCGCGGAGCGAGCCTTCCAGTCTACGCAGCGAATTTGATCGACCAGCGCCACCCCTTCGATGCCTTCGTCCGCAGAGATCGCCACCTCGAATGGATAACCCTTGCTTTTACTGGTAACGGGGCACACGAGCACTAAACCCGAAGCCCGATTGTACAGCTTCGGTGAGATCACAACAGCAGGACGCGTGCCCTGCTGCTCCCGTCCGCGTGTGGGATCGAAGCTGAGCAGTACAATGTCGCCCCGCTCTGGTACATACACCGCCATACCTACCAGACCTCCTTACCCGTTGGGGCATCATCATCCAGCAACGCATGACGGTTCTTTGCTGTGATAGCATGTACTAGCTGCTCGAGCGCATACTTCGGAGTTGTTGCAATTGGCCGTATGCGCAACTCACCCTCTGCAAGAAGCATCTCTACCTCCTGTTCGGCAGTGCACCCCAATTCTTCAAGAACCACTTTGGGTATTCTGATAGCCATACTATTTCCCCATTTCTGTATACGTGCTTTCATCAGGTCAAAACGTGAAAATGATACAATGTAGAAACAGCAAGATAAGCAGCGAGCAGCGGACAGCGAGTAGGGCACGTACGATTTATCTTGCATCTGTAACATTTACACCGAGCCCCCTCCATGAAGCACATTCTGTATGCGTTCGCAGTTGCCTTTATCATCACAAGCTGCAGCGAGAGCTCAGTAACGCCGCCTATCGACGACCCCAAAGAAGAAGAAAATCAAGTGCCCGAATGCGGTTGGCAGATAAAGAGCAATCTAGCGTATGCCAATTGGGCGCTGCCCAATACCGGCACGGTCTATTGGATCTATGCCTACAACCTGGCTAACGGCGAGCATTTGCGCATAGACGGCGAGTTCCCGGGTGCAATGATGGATGGCAAGATGCAGTGGACGCGATTTTTTAACCTTCAAACGTATACTGCGAAGGACCTGCCAGCACTTGGCAGTCTACCAGCAATTCCTGCTGGAGCTACTGTTTCGGGGTTAAATGACGCAGACATCGCACCAGTTTCCGGTTCGGCAAATCCATATGTGCGCAACGCGAACCCAACAATCGGTCAGGATGGGAAGCCAGGCAGATGGAGCATAGTCGTAAGCGCCGATGCAGACCCATCTATGCCGCTAGGTGATAACGTGATGGCCGCATATCCGCGGCCTGGCGGACAAAAGCCCTACGGAACACGAGGTGCATTGATATTGCGCTACTACCTACCCGTAGATGGCTTCCCACTCGAGATCAATGCACCCGGCAGAGGTGGAGTAGACCTGCCGACCATTACGCATGTGGATGCTAGCGGCAAAGAAGCTGTTATTGCTCAATGCTCCGAACTCGTGCGTCAGGTAGCTGCATCAAAGACACTGCCGTCAATAATCGACCTGCCGCCAATCGCTTTTCAGGAGAACGGTCCGGCGTTTGTCAGATCCCAAACCACCGTTTTTGCCTACCTCAATTCTGCAAACCGTTATCTCTATGCCGAGGCATCATACGATAGCACACGCGCAGATCGCATGATCCGCATTCGCGGGAAGATGCCGCGCACACCAAAGACCATGCAAGCCCCCTACGACATACGAACTGGAGATGTTGTAGCACCGGGAGCATCGGGGTACGACATGCGCTATTGGAGCTTCGTTGTCAACAAGGACAAGTACCCCTATCCAGCTGTTATTGGAGGGGGCGTGCAGGATGCCGACATCAAGCTTGATGGTGATGGATACTACACCATTATCGTGAGCAAGATCGAGGACCGTCCATCGTGGTGGAAGGATCCCGCAGATGCGCGCAACACACTCATCAACTGGGTGAACTGGACAGATAACGAGAACATCGGCACATACGACAATATTGGACTCGTACTGCGCAACCTACTGCCCAGCGAGACTTTCAACCAGTCAGTCGACAACGTCGTAAGGGGCTCCTCACCACAAGAAACGCGCGCCGTAATGGGCGAGTATTATCCTGTGGTTGACTGGGTGGATGGGAAGAAGATGTAGAGAGTGGAGAGTGGAGAGTAGAGAGTAGCGAACATCACGGAACTACCGTAACTCTCTCGATTGTTCTTCCCAATCTAAACGCAACCTCAGAGTTCACGAGAAAGGAACTCGATGTTCGGCACTCTCCACTCTCAACTCTCAACTAGCTACGTATCTTCGCTCCTATGTCACGCATCATCAAAGCCCCAACTGGTTCGCAACTCACCTGTAAGAATTGGCAGATCGAGGCCGCATATCGAATGATCCAGAACAATTTGGATCCGCAGAATGCGGAGAAGCCCGACGAGCTTATTGTCTACGGTGGACTCGGCAAGGCAGCGCGTAACTGGGAGGCATTTGATGCCATCCTGTCATCTCTGCGAGACATGGACACCGACGAAACGCTGCTCGTACAGAGCGGCAAGCCTGTTGGCGTTGTCAAGACGCACGACCTTGCCCCTCGCGTGATCATCGCCAACTCGAACCTTGTACCAAAGTGGGCTACATGGGATGAGTTTCGCAGACTCGATGCCATGGGGCTTATGATGTACGGTCAAATGACCGCTGGTTCGTGGATCTACATCGGCACGCAGGGTATCGTGCAGGGCACATACGAGACGTTCGCAGAATGTGCACGTCAGCACTTTGGTGGTACACTGAACGGACGCTTCCTGCTCACTGCCGGTCTCGGTGGAATGGGTGGTGCTCAGCCCCTTGCAGCAACTATTGCTGGTGCTGCAGCCTTGTGTATCGAGATTGATGAAGAGCGCATCGACAAGCGCATTCGCGACGGATACTGCGATCGCAAGATGAACAGTCTTGACGAAGCGCTGCAGGTTATTCGTGAGTATCAAGACAAGAAAGAGGCCATTTCCGTTGGACTCGTAGGCAATGCGGCAGAGATTCTGCCGGAGCTACTAAAGCGGGGTATCATTCCGGACGTTGTGACCGACCAAACATCGGCGCACGACCCCCTCAATGGATACTATCCAGCAGGTCTTACGAAGGCAGAAGCAGATGCACTCCGCATCTCAGATCCAGCGACATACCTCGAGAAATCCTACGCTAGTATTGGTCAGCACGTACAGGCAATGCTGGAGTTCCAGAAGCGCGGTGCAGTTACGTTTGACTACGGCAACAACATCCGCGGCATTGCGCGCGATCATGCTGGCGTTGCTAATGCATTCGACTTCCCAGGATTTGTTCCGGCGTTTGTTCGCGAGCTCTTCTGCGATGGGAAGGGTCCGTTCCG
>JBEBCJ010000009.1:0-4284 GCA_041157865.1 Bacteroidota bacterium | reverse complement strand
GGCATAGACTCTGGCAAGGGGCTGACCAGATATGACAGCTTGACCGGGGTCAGTATACAAAACAACTCCTGCCGCATGATCGATCACATCACTCTCGATCATACGCCCAGCGCCTGCCTGCATGGCCGCGATGGCCAGTTCTCGTGCATGCACATCTGGAGCGTAGCCATTGTGCGTACTCACGATCTCTACATACGGACATTCAGCATACTTTGTCATGCTTGCAGTCCAATCGCCCCCCTGTCGCGCAATCATGGCATGAAACTCTTGGTGAGCTCGGCCGCTCCTCCATGCCTGTGCTACCGACTCGCGGGCCTCACTTTCCGAGTTATGGCTCTTGGATAATAGCAACATATGTTTGACCAGTTCGCTTGTTACTGTCACTAGGTCGCGTGAACCTATTCCAGCGAGTGCCGCCTCTGCTTCGACCATTTCGAGCCAGTTGCCCACAGCACGCCCAAGTGGACGGTCCATTCGGGAGAAAACAAAGGTTGCCGGAAGACCTACAAGGCGACATATGCTCTGCATGGACTCGGCGAGTTTCTTCGACGCATCAAGCGTGGTGAGGAAGGCGCCCCTTCCCACCGTCATATTCATCACAAGTCCGTCGAGATTCTCAGCAAGCTTCTTACTCAGGATCGAGGCAGTCATCAAGCTGACACTCTCCACAGTTCCCGTCACATCCCGCAGCGCATACGTGATGCGGTCAGCCGGCACAAGATTAGGTGTTTGCCCTGCCATGAAAAGGTGATGCTCGCTAAGAAGCATCGACATCTGCTCCAGCGAGAGATTAACGTTAAAGCCAACAACGCTCTCGAGCTTGTCGAGCGTGCCTCCTGTGTGTCCCAATCCCCTGCCGCTGATCATTGGAACAGCCAGGCCGCACGCGGCAGCGAGGGGTGCGAGCAGAAGCGACGTCTTATCGCCTACGCCGCCTGTCGAGTGTTTATCGATAACCGGACGGTCTGTTAGCCCCTTGGGAACCATATCGCCGGATCCCGCCATAGAGATCGTTAGCGCAGTGGTCTCCTGCGGGGTAAGCCCACGAGTGCAGGCCGCCATGAGGAAGGCTGCCACTTGAGGAGCAGAAACCGATTTGTCGACGAGTCCGTCCACGAACCACGCTACCTCATCAGCAGTCCATTCGCGTCCGTCGCGTTTCTCACGCAAGAGTTCTTTGGCAGACTTCATAGTTTCGCAGAATGATCAATACCTTAGAGCGATGTTCGCACAATCTACGAATTGACGTACGAGCATTGCATTCTGCCCGCGACCGTGAACAACGCCGTCAGTTTCTGGCCGAGGGACCGCATGCAGTCTCTGAGTTGATGCAAGCCGGCTTTGACCCAGTGCTCGTTGTGATCGCCGATGATGCCGATGCACATTCAGCACAGGTATTGTCAGACGCCCTTGAACGGGGCGTACATGCTGTAGCATGCGGCAACAAAGACCTGGGGCTGATGTCTACCACTCAAGCACCGCAGGGACTTCTGGCAGTATTTGGGATGTTGGAAGAATCACCCACACTTGGACGCCGAATTCTTGCTCTTGATGGCGTGAGTGATCCTGGCAACGTGGGCACGATCATTCGCAGCGCCGCGTGGTTTGGCTGCACAGACGTTCTCTTAGGAAGCGGTTGTGCCGATGTGTACAATCCAAAGGTGGTGCGCTCAACTGCAGGGAGTCTTGCCCACGTCAATGTTCGACGTCATTGCGAACTCGTATCTGAGCTTACGCGCATCAACGACCGACCAATCATTGCAGCCGTGGTCGATGGCGGCGAACCATCGTACACGGTTGGTGGTTTGCTTGACTTCGTGATGGTCGTTGGTTCTGAAGCTCATGGTGTGTCCCCGGATATACTTGCAACAGTCACCAAGCGCCTAACGATACCCACGGTGCATGGAGGGGGCGAATCGCTCAATGCATCAGTGGCAACAGCAATCTTGTTGTACGAACTTTCTCGTCCATGAGACTCTTTACACCTGGTCCAGTTCCCTCACCACAGCGCGTGCTCGATGCATGCTCTGGCGCTGTGCTCTTTCATCACGGAGAAGACTTCTCGAAGGTGCTAGATGAAGCATGGTTGAATCTGAGGGCCGTCTTTTCAACCTCAAACCCGGTAGTCATTCTACCCGGCAGCGGAATGTCGGGTATGGAGGCCTGTGTTGCCTCTACTGTGCATCAGGGAGACCGTGTTGTGGTCTTCCATCATGGACGCTTTGGAATGCGTCTTGTTCGCATTAACGAGATCTACGGCGCTTCAGTCGTGGAACACGCTGTTGAATGGGGCGAGACATGGACAGCAGATCGTGTGCGCGAGCAACTGATCAGCGATCGCGACCATGGTGCAATTGCTGCAGTGTGGTTTGTGCACAGCGAAACCTCTACGGGAGTCGCGCTTGACATGGCATCAATCTGCTCCGTTGTGCGTGAGCTCCTGCCTGAGACGCTGCTCTTCTTGGACGGAGTCACAAGCGTTGGTGTGCAGGAAGTGCTGCCCGATGCCTGGGACATTGATGCGGTTTCTATCGGCGTGCAAAAGGGACTTATGTCGCCCCCCGGCCTTGCATGTGTCTCCCTTAGCCCGCGTATGCAGCAGGCCCTGCGACGTGGAGCTCAACGGCAAACGTATACGCTTGACCTTGCATCATATCTGGACGCGATGCAGGATCGCAAAATGGTGTGGACACCGCCTGTGACCCTAGTGTGCGGTCTGCTCGAGGCTTTGCGAATGATGGTCGAAGAGGGTCTCGAGAATGTGCTTGTGCGACATACAGAAACATCAAGATTCATGCGCTCAGAGCTACTCGAGCGCGGCTTTGGCGCATACGGCGATGGGACATCACACGGTGTCGTCGTGGTTTCTCATCCACACTCCGAACACATTCGTGCAACGTTGCGGGATCGGTTTGGATACGTAATCGCCGGCGGACAAGACCATATGCGCGGTAAGATCTTGCGCATCGGAACATGCGGCCCCTATACAATGGATGACATGCATGCGCTGCTTGCTGCCATCGATAGCATCCTTCCGGAGATCAAAGCGCTGTGAAACGAAGTATCATCGTTGCTTCAGGCAATACCCATAAGATCGCCGAGCTGCAAACGCTTCTGCGTGAATCGATTGATGTTGACCTGATACCAATGACCGAGGTTGTGGGCAAGGTCGATATCAACGAAACGGGGTTCACCTTCGAAGAGAATGCATTTATCAAAGCTTCTCATATCCATGCATTAACCGGGCTTGCCGTTATCGCAGATGACAGTGGGCTTATCGTCGACGCGCTCAATGGAGAGCCTGGTGTGTTTTCAGCGCGGTATGCTGGGTCGAATGCGTCCGATGCTGATAATCGTGATTTGGTTGCGAGCAAGCTCGTAGCTCGCGGACTTCAGGAATCAACCGGCAGGTTTTCCTGCGTCTTGTGCTACATCGATTCCCAACGAACGCTTCTTGCTGAAGGGCACGTCGAGGGAAGAATAACTCCAGATTCCCTGGGTCAAGGGGGCTTTGGCTATGATCCAATGTTCATACCAAACAATTACAATCAGTCGTACGGAGAACTTCCACAGTCCGTTAAGGATGCTACCAGCCACCGGTGGCAAGCAGCCCGCAAGCTCGCATTGATGCTCGACGAACTTGCCCATGATGTGCCGCGTCCACAAGCCCCTTGCATGACGATGCTCGATGGAGTGTGCCGTGCATCGATCTATGCTTCCAAGGGAGAGTTTCGCAACCTCCGTAGACTTTTAGAACATTGGGTTGTTGATGGCGAATCAGCAACTGCTGCCTATGAGGCAATGCTCCAGACATATCTTTTTGCAGGCTTTCCCATTGGTATCGAGGCTCTTGCGGTGCTGGATGGTGTCTTACAAGCACGCGGACTCGCAGCTGCAACAAAGAACATAGAGCCGTATGATGCTGCTGTTTTTCGAGCACGTGGCGTAAAGCTGTGCTCGAGCGTGTATGGCAGCGTGTATGAGAAGATGATGCAGCGATTCACGGTAATCTCTCCAGAGATATCCCTTTACACCATTGTTGAAGGCTACGGTAAAACGTTGTCACGTCCCGGTCTTGACGGCATCACGCGAGAGTGTGCGATCGTGTGCATTCTCGCAACGCTTGGACGCCGATCGCAACTGGTTTCCCACGTGCGCGGCGCGCGACTGCTGGGCGCTAACTCCGAACAACTTCGTCTATGCGCCGACGCAATCGTCGAGTGTGCTGGCCCTTCGGCGCTTGATTTGTTTGAGCAGGTTTTAGACTAGCCCCGTACCCTCGTG
>JBEBCJ010000008.1:0-3236 GCA_041157865.1 Bacteroidota bacterium | reverse complement strand
TGCGTGATGTTCAGCACAGCCGACATGCGTCCACCGAACTCTGCCGGAAAGCCACCCTTAACAAGGTCAACGTCTTTGATCGCGTCGTTGTTGAATGCCGAGATAAACCCGAACAAGTGTGTAGGATTGTAAACTGTCATGCCGTCCAGGAGTACCAGATTTTGATCCGGCGAGCCCCCTCGAATGAAAAGTCCAGAAGATATCTGCGACGAGGTTAGCACTCCGGGAAGCATCTGCAGCGCACGAAACACGTCTGCCTCTCCCCCGATACGGATCTGTGAGAGCTGCTCCATGGGAATGTTCACGCGTGAAATTGATATCTGACGCTTGTCTTCTTCACGCTCGGCTGTAACAACTACGGCGTCGCCTTTGGTTATGGCTTCTTGCAACTGCACACGCAACTTTTGTGGCTTCCCAGATTGAAACGTAAGGGGCAACTCGCGTGTCTGGTACCCGACGGCTGATACGACAAGCGTGTATGAACCTTCAGGGATCGAGCCGATGGTAAAGTATCCGCTCTTATTGGTGTAGGCCCCGAACTTGGTGCCTTTCAGCTTCACAGTAGCTCCAACCAACGTTTCCTTGGTGATGGAGTCTTCAACGAACCCATTCACTGATGCAGTGGAACTTTGTAGGGCCTGCAATGAAACGTAACTCAGTAACAGTCCGAATACGGACGCAAATAGGCGTATTGACACGGTGCAGATGCTCTACGTAATAGTTCATGAAACGATAGCGATGGAACGAAATTCGTATCGAAATAGTTTCTTGACGTAGTTTTGCAATTCAATACAACTACAAAAGAGCTATGGCAATCTACATTACAAGCGACTGCATCAACTGTGGAGCATGCGAGCCCGAGTGTCCGAACACAGCGATTTACGAGGCTGGTGCCGAGTGGTCGCTTGGAGAGAACAAGTACCATGACTCTACGTCTCCAGGTGGCTTTAACGGGGAGTTCTTTTCTGGTGAATTTTATTATATCGTGCCTGACAAATGCACTGAGTGCAAGGGTTTTCACGACGAGCCACAATGCGCAGCTGTCTGCCCGGTAGATTGCTGTCTACCAGATCCCAATAATGTTGAGTCAGAAGAGCAGCTCCTGAGCAAAAAGGATTACCTCGACACCGTCGACACGATCCGTCTGCGCAGCTAAGATGTTTGCTGAGATACACGTCGAGCGTGGTCGAATCCGGGCCGTCTTGCCCTGTGCAACTGGCTCTATCGTGCGTACTGAGACAGCCTCATTTGAATACCCTGGCTGCAGCATACATCCCGGATTCGTTGATAACCATGCCCACATCATGGGGCTTGGAGAATTCGTAAGCAACACGCGACTTGATGCAGCAACGAGCCAGGCTGACGCTGTTCGTATGCTTCGTGAAGCTGAGCCACGCGATGGCTGGGTCAGAGGTCGTGGATGGAACCATGAACTATGGTCGGACACATCACTGCCATCGCGGGCAACACTGGACGAAGCGTTCCCGAACGTGCCTGTATACGCAACCCGCATTGATGGCCACTGCGCATGGGTAAACCGTATTGCGCTCGAGCAAGCTGGCATTGATCCGTCTGGACATAATGGACTTCTCATCGACGACGACATGCTGCCAGTGATGAACGTCATGCCGGAGTATTCTGACGAGACGATTAGGGAGTTCATCATACGTGCAGCTACAATCTGCAGTGAGCACGGCATCACGGAAGTTCACGACATGGACGTCTCAGAGGCCGCTGCTCGGATTACACGCGAGCTCGCAGAATCGGGTAAGCTGCCCATTCGTGTACAGTCATTTGTCCGCGGACAGAACGGAGAGTGGTTGGAGCACGGACTCCTTCCAGCCGGCGGTGAGTTTCATCGCATGGCAGGTGTGAAGCTCTTTGCTGATGGTGCCCTCGGCTCTCGAGGCGCATTGTTATCCGCCCCGTATACCGACGACATCAACAATCTTGGTATCGAGGTTATCTCGGTCGAGCACATGCTCACACAGTGCAATTCCGCCCTTGATGCAGGGTGGCAGGCAATCGCTATTCATGCCATCGGTGATCAGGCAGTTACGAACGTGATCGATACCTACGAAGCTCTTCGCAAGCGCGACGATGCTTCTGAAGTGATACTTCGTATTGAACATGCTCAGCACGTGCGACCAGAGGATGTTGAACGCATGAAAAAACTCAACATCGTTGCTTGTGTACAGCCTACGCATTGCATCAGTGATGCTGTGATGGCAGAAAAGCGACTCGGTCAGCAGCGACTGCCATGGTCCTACAGGTGGCGCAGCTTCCTTGATGCTGGAGTGCATATTGGTGCTGGATCCGATTTTCCTATCGAGGATCCATCCGTCTTGGCTGGCATTGATGCCTTCGTTCGACGTATTCCTCGTGGCATGCAGGCCCCCTGGCAAGAACATGAATGCATATCGCACCAAGAGGCCTTATATGCCTTCACTGAAGGTGCTCACAGGACCGTCGGCATGGACTATCGCAGAGGTAAACTCGAGGTAGGATTCGATGCGGATTTCACGATCATCGATTGTGATCTGCGTTCATGTAAATCCGAGGAGATCCTCGGTTCGAATATTCTTGCGACCTTTACTGCCGGGGTTTGCAGATATTCGCGTCATGCGACCTGACCTTCAACAGCAGTTTGTATCGCTTGTCACAGACGAGAAGCACGATTCCTTCTTGAATGATCTTGAGCTTGATCTTGGACTCAAGATTGGGTATCGCATTTGCGAAATGCCCATCTTCGTTTCCAGCGAAATGCGGCAGCAACTCGAGTCAGCCGCCATCGAGATTCTGGAGCAATGTGTTTCGTCAGAGAACCTCGAGCGGACCCGTTCAACGCTTCAGCCACGATACCATGTGCCGAACGAGAGTAGTGTCCCGCTCTTTTCGGTTGTTGACTTTGCCATAACGCGCGATGCATCAGGTACGTATCAGCCAAAGCTGATCGAGCTACAGGGTTTCCCATCTCTGTTTGGCTATCAGTACGAGTTTGCCACGCGAATGATCAAAACCTATGGTCTCAAGGACTGCTCACCTTTCTTCGGTGGCATAGATGCGGCTGAGTACGTTCGGTTGTTATCGGAGGCCATCTTTGCAGGGCACGACCCCAGCGATGTTGCACTCGTAGAAATCGATCCACATCTCCAAAAGACCCGGCCCGACTTTGTGGCCATGAACCATCTCATCGGGCTTCAAACGGTCAACATACGCGATGTTGTTAAGCATGA
>JBEBCJ010000007.1:0-11552 GCA_041157865.1 Bacteroidota bacterium | reverse complement strand
ACGTCGTAGAAGTTCTCTGCTGTACCCTAGTCCAACCTGTAGTTTTTCAAGTCGATCAATTGGTATCGACACGTTTGAGGTATAGTACCAATGTTTGTCGTTAAATCCGTATCCACCCGTGAGCCTTGTCTCGAACACTCCGCCAATGTCGTGTTGCAGACCAATGCCGAGGTATGGTCCGTAGATACTATTGTACTTAACAATATCGTCGAATCCCGTAAATGGAGGTCTGCGCAGAGCAGCAAGACCCTTTCGAATGGGCGCAAAATATTTATTGAGTAACGAGCTCTCAATACTATCTGGGTTGTTGACAAACGAGTTGATCTCCTGATAGGCAAGCTCTTCCTCCGGACGAAGCGGAAGTTTCGCATGCACCTTCCAGTATGAAGGATCATACGTTTTGGCCTCGGGCAGTATGTCTACACGCTTTTGATCAAAAACATAATCGGCTATCGTGGGATTAATGCTGTAATCATAGCAAAATGATTCAATGTCGATGTCAAGGCGCGAGGAGATTACCCAAAACAATGAGGCATTCAGCGAGCATTCAATTGAGAGCGCTTCCGGTACAACCATACTGTCTACGACCATGAAATTCTGTCGATACAACAGATCGGCATTGAATGGCAGGTTCACAGCTTCAGTTGCTTGCAGTGAAACTTCGATGGGTACGTTCTGAATCTGGTCGATAAAGATAGAACCGGAAAACGCTCGATGCAGAGGACTCTTGGGTTTTACATCGATTCGAACGGTGTCGTCATCTAGTGATGAGGCCAGAGAATAATCGTAGATATCGATTGCATCTGACCCGAATGGTGAATCAATATCCTCACCGAGTATCTGCAGTGTGTTGTCGTAGAGGTTGAGATTCGTTCCAAAGGACACAGTATTGGCTTGACTCGGCACGTTTACGGTCTGCCTGCGTTGGACGATCTCATTGTAGTAGTTGTCGGGATACTTATAGTATCCTCTGGAAAATGACTCCAGGATACTGACGATCGTTGAATCCCCTCTGCCTGTACTCCTCAAAGCGGTTGTTGTATCGGTCGTAGCGACAAACTTCGTGTAAAGCATGTAGGTGTAACTTCGAAGTTCTTTTTCTTGCATCTCCCTACGCATAATCACACGTCTCATGATTTGACGAGCTGGATCCTCGGCACGCACCAGAACCTCGGCGCCGCGTAATGCCCGCTCCCGAAGCTTGACTTGGACGGTCGTGTCATGTTTAGTGATCACAAGTGTATCTGTGGCATACCCAAGCAGTGTAAATGTGATCGTGACAACGCTGTCGGTGGTTGATGGAAGGCGAAGCTCGAAACGTCCCTTGCGGTCTGAGATCACAGAAACTCGTGTTCTTGGTTCACGAACACGAACAAACCTGAGCATTTCTCCAGTACCGTATGCGCTTACAGTCCCTGAGATCAACACTGCTTCCTGCTGGAATGTTGCAGCAGCAAGTGAACAGGTCATCAGGATTGTCAATGCAACGAGATGGTAGATCATCGCATATGCTCCCGCAGTTCGCGCTGTGCCTGGTCGAGCGCATCACGAGGGCTTACCTGACCGTAGAGGACCTGCAGAACAGCTTCTTCCAAAACATGCTCCATCAGTGGCCAGGCAACCGTCGATGGAAGAGGCCTGCAGTTGGTCAAAATGTTCATGATACGGTTTTCAGGATCTGACTTGCGCGCCTGTGCATTCCAATACGTTACTGTAGTAGGATACCCAACCGACTCATGAGCTGCTACTGCATCACGCAGAAAGCCGATGAGCCTGCTGATCGTTAGACTATCGCTTGCCTGGCGCAAAACAGATGCGGCCATTCCGGCAAACGTTCCCGTGTTACCTGATCTCGGTACGGCAGAGATGAACGAAAAGTCATAGCCACGGGCACGATGCGACGCAGATGTAAACTCACGACCTTGCGTATGCGTATACCAAAGCGCCAAGCTACCCTGTTTACCTAATGCATCGAGCTGGCGATTCGTTTCCAAGGCGTTACCTCGAGCTAACTCTGCGTATGACTCCAGAGCGGCCACATTCTCGGTTGAGTTTAAGGTAGGCCTTCCTAACGAGTCTACCAGCGCACCACCAAACAACGTAAACCACGATACGATCGTCTGAGCTTGTCGTCCTGGATCTTGTCCATGAACTCCCCAGGCTCCGCCACTAATCGTTGCCGTGTCCACCAGATGCTCTATGTCGAACAGTGTTAGCCCCCTATTCAGATCGATACTATTGCGAATCAGGTTCCTGTTGATATGTAGCACCGGAGGTTGGCAAAAGAGTAACGTGCCAAAACGGACACCGCGCCACATGCAGGCAGAGATCGACCATGGTAACTCATCATGCTCTGCATAGGTTGTGGGCTTGATGATCGATTTCGACGCAAGAAGTGGTAAATACTGATATGGAACGATTAGTATGTCTGCTTCATTATGCTCAGCAGAATCATCGGCAAGTTCCAACAATTCCAACAAGGTGCATGATTTGACTAATGTAGGTGTGCCGCTCTGATTTCCAAACTCCTGCACTGTACTGTCGACAAATGCATCGAATATGGTACCTGACCGCAGATAGAGCACACTAAGTGGTGCTCCTAGCCCACCTGACTGATGCTGCTGATTCTGACAGCCCAGAATAACGAACGAGATACAGATAAAAAAGGCAAACAGGTGCGTGAGCGAGAGCAGCATAATCAGCAGCAAGCTACGAATTGGAGTACCGATTTCCACTAACTGTGCGTAGATTTGAGCCCGTCCATTACCTCTCTGATTATCCTCAGGTGTTGCGTGCCGAAGACGTCAAAGTACATCTTCATTACGGGCGGAGTGCTTTCCTCGTTAGGAAAGGGAATTGCTTCATCCTCCATTGGGTTACTGCTGCGCCAGCGTGGCTTTACGGTAACCATTCAGAAGCTCGACCCCTACATCAATGTAGACCCTGGTACGATGAATCCGTATCAGCACGGCGAAGTATACGTCACTGATGACGGGGCTGAAACAGATCTTGATCTGGGTCACTACGAGCGCTATCTCGATGTAAACATGTCAAAGGCAAACACTGCATCTGCGGGGCAAGTTTACTTCGACGTTATAACGCGTGAACGCCAGGGCGAGTATCTGGGGAAGACCGTTCAGGTTGTGCCTCACATTACGGATGAGATCAAGCGTCGCATGAGGGCCTTTGATGGAAAGTATGATGTGGTCATCATTGAGATCGGCGGCACTGTCGGTGATATTGAGTCCTTACCGTTTCTGGAGGCATGTCGTCAGCTTCGGCTCGAAGTAGGTAGAGGCAATGCGCTTGATGTTCACCTTACCTATGTACCGTATATCAAGAGTGCGGGCGAACTCAAGACCAAGCCCACGCAACATAGCGTAAAGACATTGATGGAGTCGGGTATCACGCCGGACATCCTTCTCTGTCGCGCTGAGGTTAAACTTGGTAAGGACATTCGTCAAAAAATCGCACTCTTCTGTAACGTAGAAGAACGAAGTGTGATTGAAGCATTGGATGCAGAGACGATCTACGAAGTACCAATGCTCTTTGCAAAACACGATCTTGATGATATCGTTTGTGAAAAGCTTAACCTCAAACGCTCAAAGCGCGACCTCGAAACATGGTCCAGGTTCGTTCATCGCATAAAAGCGCCAAAGCACAGTGTTGAGATCGCATTTGTTGGCAAGTACAACAAGTATCCAGACAGCTATAAGTCGATACTTGAAGCACTTATTCATGCTGGTGCCATCAATAATGCAAAAGTGAAGATTCGATGGATAGACGCAGAGTCAGTCACACGCGACAATGCAGCATCAATGCTAGAAGGTATTGAGGGTATGCTTGTTGCACCCGGCTTCGGCTCTCGTGGAATAGAGGGTAAGGTCGCATCAATTGAGTATGCACGCACGCAAGGAGTTCCGTTCTTTGGTATCTGTCTTGGTATGCAGTGCTCAGTTATTGAGTTCGCAAGAAACGTGGCAATGATGCCTGCAGCGAATTCATCGGAATTCAAAAAGAATAAGTTCAGTGTGATCGATTTGTTACCCGAACAGCGCACTATAACAGATAAGGGTGGAACCATGAGACTTGGTTCCTATCCTTGCCATTTGACAAAGAAGTCTAAGGCCTATACAGCGTACAAGTCGCAACATATCGACGAGCGGCATCGTCATCGTTATGAGTTTAACATTGATTTCCGCCAGGCGTTAGAGGCAAAGGGAATGCTCATTAGTGGCACGTCTCCGGATGGTCGCCTCGTTGAAATTGTCGAGATACCGAGTCATCGTTGGTTTGTCGGTGTGCAGTTTCACCCAGAATTGAAGTCTCGCGCTGTTACTGGACACCCTCTGTTTGTAGCCTTTATCAAGGCGGCTCTTCAGCTTCATATAGAAAACATGTAACCGCTACCATGCACGTAGTTCTGATTGAACATGACGAAGCCAATCGGCTCTATCCCTTTGCCCTGACTCACGCGGCATGGGAGCTGCGGTCGGGGTATTATCGCATAGCAGACCGCTGGCGTGCCGCCCTTCCGGGATGCAGGGTTCATGTGTATACAGAACGCACTGAAGTTCAAAGCGTTTACCATGCCAGGCACACAGGTATCGATAGTGCATACGATAACGGTCCAACATTAGTCATGCTGGCCAATGTGGTTATCTCCCCCAGCGTTATGAGACAGGTCGTGGATTTCTGCACGAACTCGAAGGGGCCGTTGCACATTCTGATAGATGGTCAGACCGTAGGTGTTTTTCTGACAGATCACCAGGGTGGACTTGCAGAGATCGCCTCATCAATTGATGCTGTTGATGGTAGCAGCATCGAACATGTGCAGGTTGCCGGACACATTATCAACAGACTGTGGCAGATGTTGGATAGGATACGTGACTGTGTGCAATGGGATGCAGAGCTACTCGGGGCGCACGTTGCTGACTCTGCTGTTGTTCATCCCTCTGTGGTGATTGACGAATCTGAAGGGCCTGTGATCATTGGACATCGGGCGCAGATTGGTGCTTTTTCTCTGGTGCAAGGTCCGTCAGTGATTGGTGATGACTGTATAGTAAAGCCCCATTCACATATTCGATCATCGGTGTTTGGTGAGCATTGTCGCGTATCAGGTGAGATCTCAGACTCTGTCTTTCAAAGCTACAGCAACAAGCAGCACAGTGGTTTCGTGGGACACAGCTACATAGGTTCGTGGGTGAATCTAGGAGCTGGGACCACCACATCGAATCTCAAGAACACCTACTCACATGTGCGTCCCACCTTACCATGGGGCCGTGAAGATTCGCAGAGAATGTTTCTTGGATCGCTCATAGGCGACCACACGCGCACAGCTATTGGCGCAATGCTGCCATCAGGGTCGGTCTACGGAGTTTGCTCAGCGGTCTTTCAAACATCGCCTGCTCCATCGTATATGCCCTCGTTTTCATGGGATGAAAACCCGTATGAGTTTAACAAGGCGATGATAACTGCACGGACTGTTATGTCCCGCCGCAATATAGAGCTATCACAGGCAGAGGAATATCTGCTTAGACGTATCTCAGAAAGCATACACGGTAATGCGTAAGCTGAACATCGCGGTCACCGGTGCAAGCCGCGGCATAGGCGCTGCTGTGAGCCGCGTTCTTGCACGCGACCATTATGTAACGTTGCTTGCTCGCGATATCAGAGCAATGCGCCGAGTAGTCGTGGATATACCCCAGGAACATGTTCGCATGGTTGAGTGCGACATTTGCTCACGTGCCTCAGTCGAACACGCCTGCTCGTTACTTGGTGATGTTGATGTTTTGATCAACAATGCCGGCATTGCACGTTTTGGTAGTGCAGTTGAAATGGAGTTTGACACCTCACGTCGTCAGATTGAGACCAACCTTCTAGGCCCAATAGATATTCTCACGCATGTCGTTCCAGGTATGGTTGAACGCCGTTCAGGATTGATCATTACAATCAATTCGGTAGCTGCCACTACGGTGTTTGGCGGCGCGGCCGCGTATTCAGCCTCGAAGGCCGGCATGCTTGCCTACACACGGAGCTTGCGGCAGGATGTTCGCTCCGCAGGAGTTAAAGTTGTAGACCTTATCGTAGGTGCAACTAACACTGAGATATGGGACTCGGATTCAAGAAGTAAATTTGCTGACAGAATGCTGTCTGCTGAACACATCGCTTCATCAGTTGCTGCGATCGTTTCCAATGCAGATGACCCCAATATGATGATTGAAGAAATGATTATCAGACCTCAATTAGGAGACCTGTAAGATGACGATGAACGTATTGTTTGTTCTATTAGCGATGTCATTGGTGTTACCCACGTATGGTGTCGCTCAGATGCAGCAGCTTTTCAGCCATGGTGATCCCACGCCAGAAGAACAGCTGATGCTTGAATACATCAATCGTGCCCGTGCTAATCCAGCTGAAGAAGGCATACGGTTGATGGACACACAGGACCCGCGGGTACAAGGGGCATATCAGTACTTCAAGATCGATCCAGTTGCCACAAAGAAGGCGTTTACGACATATCCGCAACGGCCACCTCTTGCATTCCATGCCAAGCTCATCGACGCTGCTCGTGTTCACACGCGAGACATGGACCAGAACAACTTTCAGGGTCACACAAGTAGTAACGGTGATGAACTAGGCACACGGTATGCAAAGGTTAGCTATGCCTCGGCAGGAATGTATGGTGAAAACGTTGCGGCCTATAGCGAATCTGTATGGCATGGACACTGTGGTTTGAATGTTGACTGGGGCGAGGAAAATCAGAAGGAGCTCGGCCACCGTAGCAACATCATGAATTTTGGTAATGCAGTGTACACGGAGATAGGCATCGGTATCATTTACAATGGCAAGGGGCTCGCAAGTGGTTACGTTGGCCCGTATGTGGTTACGCAAGATTTCGGCATCGGGTCCACACGATACGTTGTTGGCGTCGTTTATGACGATAAAAACAAGAATGGTTTCTACGACATCGGGGAAGGAATTCCTAACGTTAAGCTTGTACCTAATCGCGGATCGTACTATACCGTTACCAGTTCCTCCGGTGGGTACGCACTCCCCTATTCGGGCGGTTCATCACTGACGATCGTCGCATCAGAAGGCGGTCTGGCTGCCCCGATCACGAAGAATATCACCGTCGACGGCAACAACGTAAAGCTAGATGTGACTACATCAGCATCAGCTCAGGGTCCAGGTGCCGTTGTGTTGTCAAAGCCAGCGAACAACGCAACAGGTATTGCTCCCGTGGTTACACTTGAATGGGGTAAAAGCACATTTGCAGAGTACTATGAATGGCAGGTCTCATCAACGAATCAGTTTACGACTGCAACGATCGTTGCCTCTGGCACTGAAACAAAGCAGTCAACACAGATCCAGGCACCGCAGTGCAACACTCGATTTTTCTGGCGTGTGCGTGGTATGAATACGGCGGGCTCCGGAACTTGGTCGAATCCGTTCTCATTCACCACCGCAGGAAAGTTACCGACTGCGACGGCTGCTATTGCACCTAAGGGGCCGAAAATGGCTGATGCAGCCGATGTTGTAACCTTCTCCTGGAATCAATCAACAGAGGCCACCAGGTACCATTTCCGCGTCAAGCAGACGGTGTCCCCATTCAGCGTAGTCTATGAGGACACTGCGGTTGCGACGACCTCTACAAACGTCAAGTCTGCTGTCCTCGGTAATGGAACGTTTGCTTGGGAAGTCCGACCAAAGAATGCATGTGGGATGAGCGGTTGGTCTACACCAGCCGAGTTTACACTCACCGTTACGTCGATTGATGAGGTCTCGGATCTTGCCACTGGAATTCTTGTCCGTCCACAGCCCGTTGGCAATACAGCATCTATAGAGTTTGTTTCAAAGCTCGCGGGTAATGTTGTGCTCAAAGTACGATCTCTGTCAGGTGAATTGATCAAAGAGCAGTTATCCGCCATCGAGATGGGCAACGCCGTTATCGCTTTGCCAACTGAGCTACTTGCTCCTGGAGTGTATTTCGTCGAACTGATTGCTCCGCAGGGTCTTATCGCCAGGACGCGCTTTATCAAATAAGCACTTTTGTATTCGATTGACAGGCCGTCTGGATCTACTCCGGGCGGCCTGCTGTGTTATTGGTAGAATTGATTGTCCAACTATTTGACTAATTCCGTAAGAACTATCGCTGATACTTCTAGAAAATAGGTGCATAACAACTAACCTGTTACCTATTGATCACGGGAGATTGGATATGTGTGCGAATTCTGATAAATGCAGACGGCAACGTCTACTCGAGCTTTCAAGAGCAACACGCGACAGATCGCGGCAACTACGAGAGTTTACTGTGTCCCTGTCAAGGCTGCATCTTTCACCGAGTGAACGCGCCTCACTTCACGTCAATAACCTTACGAGAGCTGCGGAGTTAAGCATTCGTCGTGGAGACCTTGCAGTAGCCAAACAACTGCTGCTTCGTGGGTATCGAATTGCAACGAATCACGCGATTTCTCATGAGGCTGCGCAAGCATCGCAGCTGCGTAGTAATATTGAAAGAATCAACAACAACGCGCGTGGATTCAGGATCTGGTCAGAGCGACTCGCGTTCTGGCGTAGGCAGGAACAACGAGCTGAGCTTGTTGCTGCGACCTATCGCAATCTCTATAGGCAGTATGTCTTGGGCGGCGAAACAGGTTCACTAAGGGCTACATGCAGTGATTATGTGTGCCAGGATATGCGCCATATCATTCTACCCTACCAGTATTGCAGTCGTAGATGTTATGATAGTGCAATCACCTCACTCGACAGATTGGAAATACACCAATCACAAAGCATCTATCTCCGTCAGGAAGTTCAATGGTTACGATTCCGAATTCAATGTTCTCTGCAGCAATATCAAGAAGCCAGGTATACCCTCGGAGAGATGTCTACGCAGATTATGAGAATGCCGCGTATGAAGGAATGTTTCACGCTCGGGAAGGCATATCTTGAGCTGCTCGGATTGCTATACGGCGATCTACAGACGATGCCCGCATTTTCTGGCAGACTCACAACATTCATGAATTCATTCCATGTGTTGCAAGCTGAACGAAGCGGCCTCTATATGGCAGTTCTTGTCTATGAGATCATACGTCTCATACTTGAGCAGAAATATGAGCTGGCCCACAGACGACTTGCCGCACTGCGGGTTCGACTTCAGCGGTGTCCAGATGCTCTTGACACTACAGAGCTACATCAGTTCCTAAAAGTACTTGGATACATACTTGCAACTATTCACAAGTGCCAGCGGAGGTTTCCAAAAGAACTCTATCACGAGCTACAGGCAACTCCAAAGACCACGTTGTATATACTGCAGGGCATAGCTCCGTACCCAGAACTTGCCTACAGAATGCTTCGTGCGCTGCGTTACCGATAACATCTGCCGTTAGACAAGCGTATAATAGTCGTGCCCATTGTCAGAGACAATGTGCACAACACCAGCACGGACAAGGCGTACAAGTATCTGAGAAGCTCTTCTACGGGAAATATTCACCAGGCGTGCAAAATCATGCACAGTTGCTTTCCCATGACGTTCCAGGTAGGTGAACAGTCGCTGTTCTCGGTCTCCAATTGAGAGTGTTATAGGGGGCGCATCCGGATGCTGCCCCCTAAGTACTCGCGTCATCTCTTTGCTTGCGGTAATCGACTTGTCACCTTGTCGAATAAACACCTTACGATGTGACTCTGCGTCAACTGGCGCAGTCGATAAGAATCTATGAGGTCTGTTTTGACTCTGCGGTACGTTGACCACGATCACATCGACGTAATCTATCTCTATCACCTCAATGCCAACGTCTAATGGTGGATCAATTGTATGAATTGCAACCATGAGAAGGTCGATCTGTTCCTTCTCTGAGTCCACACCTTTGATCAGTCCATTATCGTCAACACCAAGCAGAAGATATCCGCCGGTTGTATTTGCAAACGCAATGATCTCCCGAGCAATCTTCTCGCTCGTTGTAAACTTGCGCTTGAACTCGAGCACAGAGGATTCTCCTCTAGAAATGAGCTCTCGTAACTCGTGACGCTTCACGATCATGCTTTCTTGAAAATACCTGCACCCAGTGTACCGTCAGATGCTCATCGCACCCATGACCGCTATTGACCCTCTTGATACTTCCACATTGACTTCGGAATCCACCATTGCGTTGGGTTGTAGCCGGGGCGTACATAACTAAACTTCACGTTCTGCAGTCTTGTGTTGTAAGCGCCAGGATTTAATGGACTCCACAGGAAGATGTAGGGCTGCTCTTCTGCAACGATCTGCTGAAATTCCCTCATATAGGCAATACGCTTTTGTTCATCGAACTCAACACGGTTCATCTCCAGAAGCTGATCAGCGCGCGTATTCTTGAAGCCGACGTAGTTGCTACCTTTATTGCCTACTTGACTCGAGTGCCAGATCTGATAAGGATCGCTTGGAATCGGGTCGTTTACCCAGGCACCAATCGATACTTCAAACTTTCGCGAGCGCATGTTCTCAAGAAACACACTCCATTCCAGCTTTCGCACATCAAGTTTTATTCCGACCTTGCGTAACTCATCGGAAAATGATACCGCTATTGCTTCGCGTGTTTCGTTACCGGCATTAACAAGAATGGACAACGATAGCGGTGTGAGCCTACCATTGACGACCTTATCGAGAACGCCATCACCGTTCGCGTCCTTCCAGCCTGCTTCCGAGAGTATGCGCTTGGCCTCGTTTAGGTTATATGGAACACCTTTGATTGATGGATCATACTCTGGCCTATCATCATAGATGGGCGAGTTAACAGGTGTTGCTAGGCTCCGCATGACTTGCTTGATGAGTGCATCACGGTCTATACAATGTGCCATCGCCTTGCGAACAGCCTTGTCGGAGAGGATCGGGTGACTGAGATTCATTCCGAGGTACGAGTATATCTGATTCTTGTACGTTGCCTTGCGGATGAATGGCGTGGCCACGGTATCGAGTTCCTCAACAAACTTGGCAGCAGGAACGTACTCCATGAAGTCGATCTCACCATTCTTAAGCGCCACGACTGCGGCACTGCGATCATTGATCACCTTGTAGAATAACTTATCAGCATATGCAGGGTTCCATTTATCCTTGCCTGCATTCCACCACTTTTCTGAGCGCTTCAGTGTGATGGATTCACCCGTCTTCCATTCATCAAATATGTACGGTCCGGAACCGACGTTCAACTTGACATCACGCTTGACTTCTGGTGTGTTGTACCAGTCTGCGAAAGCCGACAGTGAGGTGTTTGTCTGCGCCTTTGCTAAACTTGATGTTTCTGCAAAGCTGTAGCCGTCAGTGAGGTTCTTTGGATCAAGCACGTGTTTTGGCATGATCCAAAGTCCACCCAAGAAATACTCAGCAAGGAAATATGGTTGAGTCATTGTTATAACGACCGTGTAATCGTCCTTGGCCTCGACATTGGCAACGGATTCATAGTAGTTACGGAGCGCGGCACCATCTGTGATGAGCGGGTTTTTGACAACCTTGTAGCTAAAGACCACATCCTTGGCTGTAAGGGGCTTACCATCACTGAATGTAACTCCCTTCC
>JBEBCJ010000006.1:0-24862 GCA_041157865.1 Bacteroidota bacterium | reverse complement strand
AGGAACGCAAAAAGATCGTTGATCTCATTACACAGAATAATATCCAAGGCGTAATCTTCATGTCGGGTGATGTACACTTTGCTGAGCTCTCTCGAATGGATAGAGATGGGACGTACCCTATCTATGAGATTACCTCGTCGCCCCTTTCAGCTGGACTCAATTCGAGCCCGATCTATCGTGCCAATACGTTTGCCGTTCCCGGCACAGAGTATGTTGGACATAACTTTGGACATATCACCGTATCTGGTGTACGAGGAAAACGCGTGCTCACCGTGCGCATCGTTGATGCCAAAGGCAAGGATGTTTGGACCCGCGACATTCAAGAGTCGGAGCTGCGCAAAAAGGGGTAAGCGTATCTTTGCGCTATGTCCTTCATTGAACTTCTTGCAAAGTCTGAGTTCGCGCTGCGAACAGCCTCGTCGCTGTTGCCTCCTTCAGTTGTTGTGCGAGCGTTCACGGCTGGACGGAACATCTTCCTGCCGCGGTTCGCAAACGACGTGCCCAAACATCCGTACATCCCGCCTCCTGATATGGGTGTAACAGCATGGGGACTGCACTTCCGCATGCCGATTTGGAATGCAGCAGGGATGTTCAAGAAAGGCTATGGCTACGAGATGGTTGCAGCACAGGGGGCTGGTGCATTTGTTGCAGGAACAACAACATCACGCCCTCGCAACGGTAATGTCGTGCATGGCATTGCGTGGCCCTCGACACAGTACCCGCATTCGCATTCTGCGTCCAACTGGATGGGACTGCCAAATGAGGGACACGCTGTTGTTGCGGCTCGTCTGAAAAAGGTACCAAAGTTGGCTGGATGCCCCCTGGGAGCAAGTGTCAGTGCGGAACCTGGACTCGATTCAGCGCAAGCTATTCCGGAACTCATCGAGGGAATGCAGCGCTATGCGGATGCTGGTGTAGATTACCTCGAACTCAATGAGAGTTGTCCTAATGTTCCCGGACACGGCGGTCGCGCAGTTCTGGATGATGACCTCCTTCGAAGGTTGGATGTCGTGGCAGGTTCTTTCCTGGCACAAAGAACTCGGAGGTTGCCTGTAGTTGTCAAGCTCTCGACTGATACGTCGCTTGATCAACTGCCTGTGCTCATCCGTGCGCTTGCAGAGCGCTCGTTCGATGGTGTGATACTTGGTAATACGTCAATACGCTATCACGAGCTCCGCGAGTATGTGCATGCAGATGATCGTAAACTGTTTGACTATTTTACATCGACCTATGGCGGTGGCATAAGTGGAGCGCTCCTGCGAACCTCATCGCTAGAATCATGTGCTGCTGCAATGCGTGCCGTAGAAGAAGTATGCCCAACGCAGGAGTTCCACGTTGTGCGTTGTGGTGGCATCGCCAGCGCCGATGACATCGTAGCTTCCGCTCAGATGGGCGTGCTCCTTAACCAATGGTATGTCGGGTATTTCGAGGGTTTTGCAGCACACGGGCACGACGTCTACCGAGATATCTCTGCCTGCATGCTTCCGATGCGTGCGCGTGCGGAATCATAAAAGGTCCGCATCAGTTCTGGGTTCTTGCCGTAAGCCGAGAGTTCATTGAAGAATGTCTCTGGCGTATATCCGTTTGCTGTAAGTACTGAATCAAGTCGCTGCTGCACAAGTGCAGAGTCTCCTGGCGTCATGCGCTCAACCACGTAGCTTGTGTATGTATCGAGCAGGCGCTCGTCAATATCGTTGCCTGATTTGCAGGCTGCGGCAAGCATGAGCATCGCGGCGCAGGCCGCTGGTAGTGGGTGTTTCATTGTACCTCGGATTGAAACTCGTGAAACAATACAACAACTTCGTGCAGCATCATTGCAGTGGCGCCCCAGAGCGGTATTGTCGGGTGTACGTCCCACATAGGCACGCTAACAGGAATGTGTGGAATGATGCCTGTACGCTCGGCAAACATCTCATCACTGAGAAATGAATGTAGGGGTAGCTGTATGATTTCGGTAACCTCCGCAGGATTCAGTATCCATGTTGCAGGAGGATCTACAGTTGCCACTATGGGGGTTACGGCACTGTTGGAAGGAGGAATGTATAGAGGACTCAATGATCCCATTACAACGGTCGTTGATGGCTGAATGCCGATCTCCTCGTAGGCCTCTCGCAAAGCAGCATCGACGTGTGTTTCACCAGCATCAAGACGTCCGCCCGGAAACGATATTTGTCCCCTGTGGCTGCTTAGCGATTGGCTCCTCACCGTTAGCACTACATCAATGTCTGTTTGAGTAGTCTCGATGAGCGGAACAAGTACTGCGCTGCGGCGTGCCTGCATTGGTGGTTCTGCCAGGCGCAGATCGGCATCTTTGATATTGGGTACAAAACGACGGTGCGCTTCACGTCCGGGTAGGGGTGAGCGTAATCGTTGAGCAAGCCAGGTTGAGAACATCATGATGCAAATCTGCAGACTTTCGCGTTGTATTTTGTCAGACCATGGAACTTGCACAACTCCTTGACGCAATAGCGGGTGAAACACTAGATGTACGGGGTCGTCTCGACGAGCTTTCGGCACTGGATGTTCGAAACATTACATCCGATTCTCGACAAGTTCGTCAAGACAGCATCTTCGTAGCAATCAAGGGCACGAATTTCAATGGACATAACGCTTTATCGGATGCAATTGAGCGCGGAGCTCGGGTTGTAATCGTTGAAGAACTTCCTGCTAGCCCCTTACCTGTACCTGTGCTCAAAGTCCGCGATTCGCGCCTAGCCTATTCAATGCTCATTGTTGAGCTTCAAGAACATCCTAGTGATCGGCTTCGGGCTTACGGTGTTACGGGCACGAATGGCAAGACAACATGTGCAACACTGCTTGAGCAGATCTATAACGCAGCCGGACGCAATGTTGGATTCATTGGCACCACAGGGAACCGGTACAATGGTGTGCAGTATCCGACAAACTACTCCACTCCCCATGCAGGTGAGCTGGGCAGACTCTTTCAGGAAATGGCTGATGCAGGTGTTGACACGATCTGCATGGAGGTTAGTTCCCATGCCCTTGACCAGTATCGTGTGCATGGCATCAGATATCAAGGTGCGATCTTTACGAACCTAACTCGCGACCATCTCGATTATCACGGCACAATGGAGAGCTATGCCAAGTCGAAAAAGCGCCTCTTTGATGGGTTAGCACCAGATGCCATCGCTGTATTGTGGGGGGAGAGCGATTGGACTCCCTACATGAAGCGTCATTGCAAAGCTGAGACTTTGGTAACCGTTGGCACCAGTCCCGGCAATCAGGTGATTGTACGTGATGTGCATCTCGACGTAACAGGCACATCGTTTACATTGGTTCGTAACGGGATAGAACCAGCGCAACTGCCAGCAGAGGTTGCAATCAGCACGCGTCTGCTTGGAGAGTTTAACGTTGCCAATGCCTCGCTCGTGGCCGTGCTTGCCATGCTCGATGGAATCCCGGCAGATCATGTTGCTAAGATCATGGCAGATCTGCAAGGACCGAAGGGGCGTATGCAGGTGTTCTATACACCATCCGGAGCAACGGCGATCGTAGACTATGCGCACACACCAGATGCGCTGGATAATGTACTGCAGGTTGTGCGCGGGTTCCTAGGCTCAGACGCAGGTTCTCGCAAGTTACACGTTGTGTTCGGATGCGGAGGTAATCGAGATAAAGGCAAGCGCTCAGAGATGGGTCGCATCGCAACAGTGCTGGCGGATCACGTATACATCACAACCGACAACCCACGCAACGAACGTCCTGAAGACATCGTCAACAACATCATGGGTGGTGTCGACGGAGCACACTTTTACAAGGTAACTTCAATTGAAGATCGTAGAGAAGCAATCTGTGTTGCTCTCGATGCCGCAGGTGCAGAAGACGTAGTAGTGATAGCTGGAAAGGGGCACGAAGAGTATCAGATCATTGGTGATCAGCGCATCCCGTTTAGTGATGCTGATGAAATACTCTCTTGGTCTGCAAAGCACAAAAAGGCGCCCCTGTGAAGAAGCGCCTTTCGGGTTCGGTTCTTTGTTAAGAAAGACCGGAGTCTTATTCCTGTTCCATCTGCGCGCGGTGCTGGCGGCGTGCAGCCTTAAGCCGCGACATACGGCGCTCAACACTCGGCTTCACGAAGAATGCACGCTTCTTGAACTCACGAAGAACACCAGAGCGCTCATACTTTTTCTTGAAGCGGCGCAGTGCGCGGTCGATTGACTCGTTGCTTTGTACTGTGACTCCGATCACGAGAGATCCTTTGAGATTAAAATGTTACTTGAAGTTCTCAATGAGACGTTTTTCTTTATTCTTTTCAAAGTGGACCAACACTGATCCACGACCGTTCGACATGATCTCCTTGGCGCGGACAATGCCTACATCGTCCCACGTTTTATGATAGATCACGTCTCCAACCTTGTAGACATTTCGAGGCGAATACTCTTTTGAGTCTTCACGTGAAAGCATGATCTCGGTGACCTTCTTTTCCGTGTTCGATGCAAGAGTGTCGAGGTTGATCATCTGCATGTGACGGCTTACCGCACACTTGGCCCACTGCATACGCCCATTCTCAGTTTCTGTAGGCTCGCCAATAAGCTCGTGCTTCGTATCCTTCATCAAGAATGGAGAATACAGAACCATGTACTTCGCTTTACGCTTGGTCTTCTTCGGTGCAGCTTCTACCTCACCATCGACTACCTTGGCAGCTTTCTTCGCCTTAGGGGCCTTTTCGGTTGTGGCCTTCTTGGCTTTTACGGTCGGCATAATGTTTCCAGAGAATTTCGGGACTCGCAAGATACGAAAGAAAACCGAATCCAGAGCATTCCCGTGGTCTTCGAGACTTACTTGGCCTTGGCCAGCTTTGCCTTCAGGGTTTGAATGATGGGTACTGGTGTTGGATCAGTCTTATTAAGAACTGCCAGATGCCAGCTAACCCAATCACCGAGATAAATCAATGAAAACATTCGAGATAGCAGTGTTGATCCCTTGCCCTCGAGAGCAGTAATCTCGCCAACCGAGCCCTTCAGGATGTCCTTGAGAGCATCAAAACGAATCTGTACCCTGCGGTGATCATCCGCGTCCTTCAGCATCAAAACAGAGAAGTCTTTCAGTCTGTTCTTGGGATGCTGCCATCCGTTGATCTCATTGTGGTTCATCTCAGGAAGTAAATTGCCGAAAGCAACCTGTTTGGCGTTTTCCTGGATCTGGCCTCTCCAGCGTAGGTTGACGGCGTCGAGACGCTCGCTCGATGAGTAAACAACGGGCATCTTGCCATGAAGCTTCTTCGCGATCTGCAGCGCGGGATTCTTCGCGGCAGATGATGCGTAGATATCGCGCATTTCCTCAGTGTGTGCAAGAATCTCACGAATCCCCTTGGCATTGGCCCTCGAGGCGCGAGAATCAATCGCCCCGTAGCGACTCATGATCGTAAGCAGTGGGAAAAAGGAGTAAGCAATTGCGCAACGTGGTTGAAATCCAGGCGGGATGTTGATGATGGGGAAGCCGTAGGTAATTGCTCGCTTGCCCAGCTGGCCGCCTGTAGTGATACAGACCACTCGCATGGTCTTTTTGCGGACATCATCAAAAGCTGACAGAGTCTCTTCTGTTTCTCCTGAATAACTCGAACAGACCACATTTGTGTCCGAATCCATCCAGGATGGTACGGTGTATCCGCGGTGTACCGAGATATCCAGATGATCTGCACCAGGGAGTACCGCTGCATAGCTTCTCAGAAGATCGGCTCCGATGGCCGAGCCACCTAAGCCGAAGAATGCATAGCGGTTAGATGTTGCCTGCTGACGCCATAAAGGTGCACTTTCGCCAATGCTGACGGCGTCCTTTACTTGCTCAGAAAACCGGTATAACGTGTCGAACATGTTCGACTTATCGATAGCTGCGGCAGGATTTTTGGGCATAGCGGCCCCTTTCTAGACATATCAGTTTATCACTAATAATAGAAATACCTTGGTCAGAAAGCAAGGGGGTGGGTATAACTTATTCGGGTAGCGTGGGCTCTCGGAGCGCCACAGACCCGGTAGGAACCTTTTTTCGGAAGCGCATATTCAGGAATTCTACCGATATGGAGAAGGCCATTGCAAAGTAGACGTAGCCCTTCGGAACATGCACTGCAACGCCCTCTAACACCAATACAAGACCTACCATCAGGAGAAAGGCAAGTGCAAGTATTTTTACTGTAGGGTGCTGATGTATGAACCTGGAGACGCTGCCAGCGCTTGCCTGCATTACGATAACGGCGGCAACTACCGCAATGGCCATAATGAGAAAATCCTGAGACAAGCCAATAGCAGTAATTACAGAGTCAATAGAGAACACCAGATCCAGCACGATGATCTGCATGATCATCATACCGAACGCAGCCCGGCTTGCACCGCCGTCTGTGCCATGCTCCTGCCCTTCAAGTTTGGCGTGAAGCTCACTTGTGGCTTTGGCAAGCAGAAACAGGCCTCCTGACATCATGATTAGGTCGCGCCCGCTGATACCCCAGTCCGCAGACATGAGCAGAATCTTCGGGATCGTAATCAATGGTGCGGTCAGCTGAGCGATCCAGACTGCGCCCATAAGAAAGACAAGCCGCAGCACGAGCGCCAGAGACAGGCCTATTGAGCGCGCCTTGGCCTGCTGCGCCTCGGGAAGACGTCCAACAAGTATAGAGATGAAGATGATGTTGTCGATGCCGAGAACAATCTCGAGAACCGTCAGCGTAACAAGAGCTACGAGTCCGTCTGCTGTGAGGAGTGATTCCATGACTACAAATGTAATTTTGTTTCCATGAGTTTTACGAGTGTTAATCCTGCGACGGGGCTTTCCTTTGCCGTTTATTCGGCGCACACGCACGCAGATGCACAGATGCGCATTGATTCTGCCTCCCACGCACAACGCCGTTGGGCAGCATTACCTATTGAGGAGCGCATAGGATACATGCTGGAGCTTGCTGGGAAACTCGAGGCTCATGTCGAGCCGGCCGCTCGCTTGATCACAAAGGAAATGGGCAAGCCCCTTGCACAAAGCAGGGCTGAGATTCTGAAATGTGCGTCGGTTTGCAGGTACATGGCGCAGATCGCACCTGATGTGCTTGCCGACGAATCAGTTCAGGCTGACTTTACGTCGAGCACCATCAGGTATGAACCCCTCGGTATAGTGTTCTCGATAATGCCATGGAATTTCCCGCTGTGGCAGTTCTTCCGTTTTGCTGTACCCGCACTTTTGGCGGGTAACGCGGTTTTGGTAAAGCATGCTCCGTCAACCATGGGGTGTGGTATGATGGCTGTCAGATTATGTCATTTGGCAGGCATCGATGAACATCTTGTTGCCGATCTGCGAATTAGCATAGAAGATGTGGAGCGAGTTATTGCAGATGATCAGATTCGTGCAGTAACCTTTACAGGTAGCACTCTAGGGGGCTCGGCAGTGGCTGCACTGGCGGGTAAGTACCTGAAGAAATCTGTTATGGAACTCGGTGGTAGCGATCCGTATATCGTCTGTGACGATGCAGATATTGATGCAGCCGTTGAAATATGCGTGGCTGCCCGGATGGTGAACAGTGGGCAATCCTGCATTGCTGCAAAACGGTATATCGTGCATGACACGATCGCTGATGAGTTCATCAAGCGCACAGCAGAGTGTTTTGATCACTTGGTTGTGGCCGACCCCATGCATCATGCAAGCCAGCTCGGTCCGCTTGCTCGTTATGATCTCAAGGAGCAGCTCATCAAGCAGGTAGAGCGTGCTTGCGCTGCTGGCGCACGCGTTGCAACATCACGTAAGATCAACGATACCCACGACGATGGATTCTACGTCAATCCGACACTTCTCGTCGACGTAAGCCCATCAAATCCTGTTGCTCAGGAAGAGCTCTTCGGTCCAGTGGCAATAGCGCACACGTTTCATGATATCGACCAGGCAATTGCTCTGGCCAATGCAACAAGCTTTGGCCTTGGCGCGGCAGTATGCAGTCGAAATGTTGAGAATGCTCAAAGAATTGCAGCCCGTCTTGAGTGCGGCACGGTCTTTATCAATGAGTTTGTGCGAAGTGATGCTCGACTGCCCTTTGGAGGAGTTAAGCAATCTGGCTACGGACGCGAACTTGGCCGCTGGGGAATGTTGGAGTTCGTGAACGTAAAGAACGTCACGATTGGGTAATACGTGCAATGCGCGCATCACGCCGCTGCTTGGCAAGCGCACGAAGGTCTACAACGTGATCTGCCTCGTCTACGATTTCTGCACCCAGCATGGTCTCAAGCACGTCTTCCATGGTGATGATGCCTTCAACTCCACCATGTTCGTCAACGACCATGAATACATGCTGACGCTGCTGTAGGAATTGCTCAAGCGCATGATCAAGCGTGATATTCTCGGGTATGTAGCTGATCTCCCGTTTTAGACGCCCGATCTCGACATTCTGTCGGCCGGCCACTGCTGCACGCAGGATGTCTTTGGTCATCACATAACCGGTAACGGCATCCAGATCAGCCCCTTCATAAACAGGCATACGTGAAAATGTCTGCAGTTCGGGACGCTTGATTGCATCTGCCACGGTAAGATCGGCTGCCAGACCCGCTACAACTGTGCGTGGAGTCATGACATCTGTGACCTCGATGCTGCTGAGCTGCATGATGTTAGTCATGATGCGGTACTCACCTGGGTCCAGCGCGCCTTCTTCTCTGGCAGTCTCTACCAGGGCCTCGAGCTCTTCTCGTGCTTCCTCTTCCTCTTCTTCCTGAGTACGAGGTTTTGTAAGCGCCAACAGCCCGCGGCGAACTAAAAGCATCGGTGTTGCAATAGTTGTCATCGCCGAAAGTATGTGTGACGAGAAGATCAGATATCTATCGGAGACACGCTCGCCAACAACTGAGACAACGATCTTGAAGATAGAGATCCCAGTTGCCAGAATCGCTGTCTCCACGTAGAAAGTTCTGCCGTCGGTTGCAAACATTGTTGCCAGAATGATCACCGCACCGATAAGTACGACAACATCCACTAGACGGATTGCCAGCTGTGCTTCAGCAGGCTCGTCGAGAGCCTGTTTTAGGCGCACTCCGACGGGCGAGCCCTCGTCGGCCATAACTGACACAACCGAAACAGGCAAGTTCAGCAGCACCGATGAGATGAACTCACATAGTCCGCTGATGGCAATCGCTATGATAACGATAACGTAATCCATTTAGCGCGCGCGAAACTCTGTGCTTAGGATGGTTATATCGCTTGGAGACTTGATGATGCCATAGGGCGAGCTAACTGTAGGACGTGCCTTGATCTTGAGCCGGGCTGGCGATCCGTTAGGTCCACCCAACTCGAGCATCGTCATCATGATTTCGTCGTAGCCGTTTTCGAATAGAACTTTCGAGACATCCATCACAATCTCAATTGGAATAGGCTGCGAGGTTGTGCCGCCTCTCAGCGGGATCTCTCGGTTAACAACGCCGCTAACAACTGTGCGGTCGTCAAGGAGCAATGTCCATGGCAGTTCTTTCAGCGTAAGGTCAAGGGGCTTCGTATTAGCTACTGCACCGTCGTTTGGGTTCTTTGCCTCTAGATACACAGTAAACGTTGCCTTGATGTTCTTTGAATGATAGGCTTCAAGCAGCCGAACAGCCTGCTTTGGTTCAACATCCGAGATCGAATTCAGTTTTGATACGTCTACCCCAGAGATCTTCATACCACCAACATGGCTGATCTTGTACTGCATGTCCTTCATCGACATCAGCGCATTCGTCATTTCACGGATACTGCCGCAGGAGGTCGTAAAGAGTAAGATCAATACTGCAATAACACGTGTCATGGCTGAGAACTCGTTAGATGGATGATGATTCTTCAATGAGCCTGGCAGCAATCATACCGCTGGTAGCAACAAGCGGTATACCGCCACCGGGGTGTGCACTGCCGCCAACATACCAAAGATTTCCGACGTCGCGTGACTTTTGGCGTGGCCGCAGAAAAGCACTCAATGGTGAATTAGAGGAAGCCCCGTAGAGAGCTCCACGGAAAGACGACCATTCGGTTGCCATCGTGTCTGGCGTGCGAATGTTGTATGAACGAACTGTTGGGTGCAGGCCAAATGTTGCAAGTCTCTTGAATGTCTGATCAGCAAGCTTCTCATGTTGGCCTTGCCATGCAGACTGTTCGCTGCCGTTGAGTGTTGACGAAACGCCGTTGGCCGGGGCATTGACAAGAATGAACCAATTCTCAGAACCTTCTGCAGCAAGTGAAGCATCTGCAACAACTGAACGCGAGATATAGATTGTTGACTGCGGATCTTGATGCATGCCACGTTCGATAGCGCGAAACTCCTGCTCGTACTTGTCTGCAAACAGGATGTTATGATGCGCCAATCCGAGTTCCTTCTTCTCAACACAGACTTGCATGACGAAACCACTGCAGGAGAGATCTGACGGTTCCGGGACACTCATGCCAAGAAGGTGTTTCTGTGTTACGTATACGTCCGCATTTGATACCACGTGATGGCAGGTGTAGTTCTGCCCTGTAGCGATTTGCAGGCCCCTTACCCTCTTATGAGAAATGTCGATCGATGTTACTCTGCTATTTGTGTGAATCACCACACCGAGCTCTGCCGCAAGCCTCGCTAGTCCATCAACAATAGCATACATTCCCCCTTCCGGATACCATGCTCCAAAGCCTATCTCAACCCACGGAATCACCATGAGTGTTGCAGGTGCTTTGTAGGGGTTCGATCCGTTATACGTTGCAAAACGATCGAAGAGCTGGCGTAGGCGAGGGTCTCGGAAATACGAGGAGTTGTGTCTATGAAGCGACGATGCGAATCGCAAACGTGGAAGTTTAGGAAGCATCGATACGTTCTTCAGCTTCATGAATTCCCGCAGGCCATCAAACGGGGAGAAGATGAAGATGTCTTTTGTTAGTTCGTAGACTTCACGTGCATGCTCCAAGTACTGCCGCGCACCCTTGCCCTCTCCGGGGGAAAAGGCGTCAATGGCATTGATCACATCCTCTAATGCAAACGGCATGTCCAATTTGGATCCGTCACTCCAGCGGTACTGACATGCCGGGTCTACAGGCCGCAGGTTGATGTAATCCTCCCGACGTCGGCCAACGTGTTCGAATACGTCGTCGAGCACGAAGGGCATGGTAACCAGCGTTGGCCCGGTCTCGAATGTGCATCCGTCGAAAACGTTAACGTTGCACTTGCCGCCAACGCGGTCGCACTGCTCGAAGAGCTCCACATGATAACCTGCATGCGCAAGGTGAACGGCTGCAACCAGTCCTCCTATGCCGCCGCCTATCACACCGACATTACTATCAGCTTTACGATCCATGAACAGGTGCTTGCATTGTGATGTGTGTCCCGATTGCATGATGACTCATCGAGCTGCAAATCTGGACCATGGTGTCGATGCCGAACTCACTTTCCCACATGGCGAGAGGATAGATGCGCTCCTGCAGCGTATCGAGGGGAAAGACACTTGTATGAATTGCATGGGCACGATCGAGCATTGCTGTATTCTTCTTTTTCGCAGCAGAGCGAAGTTTCGCCTCGAGCATTTCAAGGGATGATCCTGTGCCGGCACGTTGCGCCTTGACGGTAGCAATCAACGTAGGGTCTATGGATTCAGCGGCATCGAGATATGGAGCAAACAGCTCCTCAATGCGGCTTTGCTGAAAGTCTTTCTTGGGTATGAGCTCATTGGTCAGCTCTGCAGCTATATCGCGCTCTATCTCTTGCCACGAACGTTGATACCAGTCAATAGTATGTCCGGACTTGCTGATGTTGCGCGCAGACTTTGCCGTGAGCATTGTAAGTCCCGACCGTTGCTGCAGTGCCGGCATGGCAAGCCCGACTCGCGGGTATGCATCTACAAGTTGCTCGTGGTAGGCGATCTCGGCCGCTCCGAGTATCGAGACCACAGTTGGCAATAATGCATCCTGAATCATTGGACGCGTAAGCACTGTAGGTGTAAAGTGCTCGGGATGTCGAGCAGCCAACTCCAGTAACTCTTGCGGCGCGTATTCCTGTCCGCCTATGCTTATACCCTTGGGTGTTTTGTCTATCCGCTGACGACCGTCTGTGGTGGTAAACATCCATGGGATCTCGGCAATTGCTGCTTGCGCACTACCACCGTGGCGCTCAATGGCGGCAGTTGCAGATTGTATCGCGCCTACGACTGCTTCATTGTTGTTGAGTAAATGCGTTAGAACAGGACCATGAAGTGCAGCGTCTGTAAGGATACTTGACCGAACAACGAGCACGCCCCACGCGGAAAGGTATGGGGCGAGCACAGCAAGAAATGCATCGCTCCAAGATACACCGGGCGCATATGCTCTTCGCAGTCGTTCAGATGTGGCCTCGGCATGTTGTCCGGACAGTTGCTCAATTGATGCAGTAATGGCGTGATGCAGGGATGCGTCGATTCGCCTATCGGCAACCCTCATCCTCGGACTGTTCCTGTCCCATGGAGATACTTCAAGAATGCTGCCGCTGCCAACGAGCAGATGCGTGTGCATTGCCTCAAGTGCATCGTGGTCGTTGTCTTCTAACCAAAAAACAGGAATACAGGTATGGCCACTGCGTTCCGTTACAACGGCGGCTGCAGCAACAGCTGACTGAATTTTACACAACGTGTACATAGGCCCGCCGAAGAGCCCTACCTGCTGCCCGGTTACGGCAACAACACTTTTGTGAGATCGAAGCAGATCGAGCGCACGGGCTTGATCGTTTGATTGATCAAGTCCGCGCATGGACTGGGCAACGACTTCAGCAAGGCGTGACCGGGAAGCGCCCTGTTGCGAGCGCTTCTCGCAGAACGCTCTATCAACGTCCTGCAACTTCATCTTCTATCGTATCGCAGTGATACTCGCGGCGTGGCTTGCGTCCGCCGGCCGAGGTTGAAGCCCCCTTGCCTATAGCCTTGATGGCCTCCTGCTCAAGAAGACGACGCAGTGCGGCGTCTCTCTCACGAAGCTGTACATCTGTTGTGCGCGAGAAGTACTCGCGTCCGTCTACATATGTACGTTCTACACGTGAAATGTTCGACAGCGGATTGCCTGTCCAGACAACAATATCTGCATCCTTACCCAGCTCCAAGCTTCCAGTACGCTGATCGATTGCCATCTGCTTTGCAGCATTGATCGTAACGAACTTCATTGCATCGATCTCTGCTACATCTCCGTATTTGACACTTTTCGCTGCTTCCTGATTGAGCCTTCGAGCCATCTCTGCATCATCAGAGTTGATCGAGACATTAACGCCTGCTTGATGCATGATAGATGGACTCTCTGGGATAGCATCATATACCTCCATCTTGTATGCCCACCAATCTGCAAACGACGATGCGCCTACACCGTGTTTAGCCATTTCCTGTGCAACCTTGTAGCCTTCAAGGATGTGTGTGAAGGTGTGCACCTTAAAGCCGAACTCTTCTGCGAGCCGCATGAGCATAAGGATCTCGCTCTGCACGTAGGAGTGACAGTGAATGTTGCGCTTACTGTTGAGAATCTCAACAAGTGCATCGAGCTGTAAGTCCTGTCGTACAGGCTTGTTCGGATCATTGGCCTTAAGATCGCGTTCGTACTCGCGTGCGGTACGAAAGGCATCGCGCATGATCTGCTCAACACCCATGCGGGTCTGAGGGTAGCGCGATGTATAACGGTCGCCCCAGTTGGCCTGCTTAACGTTTTCTCCAAGTGCAAACTTCACTGTAGGTACGGCACCTTCAACTTTCAATCCCTCTGCATCTGCACCCCAACGTGTCTTGATGTACTGGAGCTGTCCACCCATTGGATTAGCAGAACCATGCAGCAGGTGTGTAGATGTTACGCCGCCTGCGAGCTGACGGTAGATGTTTACGTCATCTGGATCGAGCACATCGCCAATGCGAACCTCTGTGGTTACTGCATGCGTACCTTCATTCACACCCCTTGTAATGGCAATATGAGAGTGTTCATCAATGATACCGGGTGTAATGTGCATTCCAGAGCAGTCCACTGTTGCAGCGCCTGTGAGCCCCTTACCAACACCAACGATCTTGCCGTCGCGCAGAGCAACATCTGCGCTCTCGAGAATTCCTTGTGGGCCGCATGTCCATACGGTTGCATTCTTCAGAACAACATCAGCCTGAGCCGGCAGCGAAGCAAGGCCGAACGGACCCATAGGTGAGATCTTCGGGATTGGGAGCATCGATGAAATGCGTATCCATGTTGACTTATCGTCGCGATCTCGGAGTGTTGAGTCACGGCGCATAATGAAGTTGATGCTGCGTCCGTCGGGGAGCAATGCTTCACCAGCAAACATGATCGAATCTGCAGCGGCAGATGCCCGCAGTAGTCCTTGCATGCCGAGTGTATCAAGGCTGATTGTAAATGACGCACGTTTGCCGCTCAATGAAAAACTGCCATTGAGTGTAATGGAGTCTCGGGAAAACTCAGAGGAAGGAGTATCGACAGATCCGGAAAGCTTGACCTTGATGCTTTTACTGCCAGGAAGCCCTGAGGATGTGAGTGTCCAATGTCCGCGCACATCCAATTCATTCGGCACGCGCAAGATGCGCTCATCGCCGGCAACCACTACGCGGTTGATCTCTGTTTCTTCGCTGAACAAGGGCCCATTGGTAATCACTAGATTGGCATAATAGCCTGCATCGATACGTCCAATGCGGTCTGCCACGCGCGCAACTTGTGCTGGTTCAGTTGTGAGAGCCGCCAGAGCAACATCCTCGCGGAGTCCACGTTTAATGCACTCGCGTACGCGCGACAGCACAACAGACTTGTCTTTGAGTCCGCTTGTGGTAAAGGCAACGTGAATCCCAACCGAATCCAGAAGGCGCGCGTTGTCGGCTGCCCAGTACCAATTGATCAGCTCTGTAAGACCAACCTCATGCGCGCTGATTGCATCGCGAACATCTGGTACATCAGGAAAGGTCAGTGGCAGCACGATAAGATCTGGTTTTGCTGCAACAATCGAGCTTAATCTGCGGAACTCCGTGCCGCTGCCGCGGTACACAAGAGACACCCCGGCTTCCTTCGCAATGCGGTTCCAGCGGACAATATCATGCTCGTCGTAACATTCAGCCAGAAACGGCGTCTTCGCAGCAACTGCCTGATGCAGGGCCTCGAGCGATAGGTTCACTTCTGGTGGAACATTCGTGCTAACACGCTGAGAGGCTGCATGTGCTTTGCCGTACCATGATGCGTCTATGAACGCCTGGCGGATAAGGGCAATCGATCCCATTTGTGACGAAGGGTATGGGGTCTTCGATGACCCCTTTGAGAACGACAGACGCTGGTAAACATTATCAGAGATCACAGTCTTCGAAGAAGTACCGCCGCGCAGCAACACGGTAGCAGCACTGCCGCTGAAAATGCCGTCATGAGACGCAGCGGCTGCAGCGCTGTATCCAATGCTCTGCCATTCTTTGGCAACGCCCTCGCTGATACGCAATGCATCAGTTGCACGGCGCTCAGGACGAACCGCCTGGTTCCAGTAATGAGCTCCTTGTGGCTCGGGCGTGTTCGGGTTTTCATCTTCGTCCCAGTTGGGACGTTTGGATTCGGTTTGTGCGCCGCGCAATGCCTGGACATCTGCATAGGGCTCGACGAATCCAGCATACACATGCGCACCGCGTAGGTCGCGTATGTCGGCCCCTTGCGGAACGGCAAGATTCTTACCTATGCGCTCAATTCGCTCGCCGCGAACGATGATCACGGCAGAGTCTATGCGTGCTCCGGGATACGGAATGGCAATACAGTTTACATAGGCAACATATGGCGTGCGCTTCTCACGAAGGCCGTCGATGTTGGTTGTTGTTACTTGGGCCAAAACAGCCGAAGTTGCGAGGAGAAAAGCGAGTAAACGAATCATGCGCCAAAATTACGGCGCAGTGCAATGCTAGCTACGGGTCGTGGTCGCTATTCTGCGCCCACTGTGGTTGCGGGCTGCTTGCAGCGCCAGGCGCTGCTGAATCACACCAGCCCCCTGACAAAGCTTCTCGTAGCCTGCCAGTGGACGCGCTGTTTGCTGGAGTATGTCTTTGACATCGTGTGGAGTTAGGTAAGGGGCTACCTCAAGCATTTGGGCAACAACCGATGTAACGATAGGCGCTGCAAACGAGGTGCCGTCGACCATTTTATACCATGGATTGATGAGCATGTTGCTCCGAATTGCATCGGAAACTGCCGAGCGCAGAACCTCAAGGCTTGCGCTCGGTTCAACATTGATTTGAGCTGCAGGTGCCATGCTCATGCCGTGGCTCTTGAGAAGATCATCGTTCATACAGTCGAGAGCACACAGCGCGGAGGCCGCCTCCGCGCCCGGGGTGCCCGGCAGCACAGGGGCCGGAAGCCATATCGAAGGGGCTATGAGGTCAGGTTTCTGCACATTAAGACTGGTGAGTCCAAACGTACTGTGATACATCGTATCGTCTGAGCGATCCAGCGAGTTGTTGTCGTTCAGGCCTCCTACCGTCAGCGCGCTTGGAGCGGCAGCTGGGGGACGTATGGGAGCTGACGGGTTGTTGCCGGCTGCAGCAACAACAACAACGCCCATATCTACGAGGTCCTCCACGGCTGCATTTACAGGGTGCAGAAGCGAATGGTCGATCTCGTCTGCATAAACACTGATATTGACGATATCAATGTGGTACCGTTCCGCGTGTTCTGCAATCCAACGAAGCGCCCATACGATTGTTGGAGTTGTGATTCGACCAGCATCGTTCATCGTGCGCATGGCAACGATGGATGCTAACGGGGCTAGTGATGTATACAAACCATGCGAGAGAAACCCGTTGCCCGCAGCCGTGCAGGCCGTCATTGTTCCGTGCCAGTGGCGTGCAAGTGTGTGCTCCGGCAGCGACGAGCTCTCGGTTCGGTCTACTGCGTTTACGTATCGGACAACACGTTGGTTAGGCTGGGCAAGATCTGGGTGCGAAACAAAGTCGCTGTCGACCATTGCAATAGTAATGCCGTGACCACGTGCAGTTGTATCGGCTTGCAGCCGATGAGGTAACGAGAGCACAGGGCGTATCGACGGCTGACGTGAATTCATGCTGCGAAGTTAGATGTCCAGCGGTGTTGTCCTCGTAGTTTTGTATCCACGTGAACCACAGGAATATTATGCGTCGTTACGTCTTCACTCTCGTTGCAGCACTCTTACTGCCTCTGTCGCTTGTTGCCCAGAACGAGATGGCCATCAATGTCGATTCTCTGGCTCGTGTGCCACAGATCAAGGCAGACTCGCTGCCGTGGAAGTGGTTTACGAAGTGGGGTGCTGGTTTTTCGACAACACAGCTAACGAACTGGACGCAGGGTGGACAGGAAGTATACAGCCTGGATCTGAGTTGTCTTGCTTCCTACGACTACGCAGACAGCGTGCAATCATGGGACAACGACCTTCATTTGCGCTATGGCGTGGTTAAACAAGGACAGCAGCGTGTACAGAAATCCGACGACCAGATCATTCTCAGCAGCCGAATTTCTCATATCACTTCGCACTGGTATCGCCTAACGGGTTTCGCTGATTTTCGTACGCAGTTTGTAGACGGATTTAATAATTCCATTTATGACAGCGCCAGTGGCGGTCCACTTCGTATCTCATCATTCTTTGCGCCGGCGTTTTTGACCACAGCATTTGGTATCGATGCTGCTGTGCTGCCGCAGGTTCGTGTGCTTGTCGCACCTTTGTCATCACGATCAACGTGGGTCCTCGATTCGCGACTTGTAGAGTCAGGCCGGCTCAGTCAGCGCGGGGTGTTTGGTCTGCCGCCCGGTGAATCTTCGCGCACACGCATAGGTACGGTCGTGAACGTGAAGATGGACATCGAGGTCGCTGATAACGTAAATCTGCGAACGAGGTTTAATGGATTTATGCCCTATGCCACTCCGCAGCTCTGGGTTGTTAACATCGAGAATGCCGTTATCATGCAGGTGAACGAATGGCTCAATGTTTCGTGGCTTGCAGACGTGTTTTATGATGATCGAATTCCGATCACACGCACGGATGGTACTGTCGGACCAGCCACACAGTTTCGTAATCAGATCACCGTGGGTATCAACTGGTCTGTCGGCGGTTGACCAAGCGGTTGAACTCATCTTCACTGATAACGGGCACGCCAAGCTCTTGAGCCTTGTTCAGCTTACTTCCAGCATCGGCTCCTGCTACGACGTATGAGGTCTTTTTGCTCACCGAGCCGGAGGCCTTACCACCGTGGGCTTCGACGATTTCCTCCGCCTCTTTCCTCGTAACAGTGACCAGCTCGCCGGTAAACACAAACGTCAAGCCTGCCAGATCCTGCGAAGACTGAGAGGGGGCTTCAGCAACAAAGCACAAACCTGACTGCCGCAGCGACTCAATCTCAGCGACATTGTCGGCCTCGCTTACGTATGCACGCACCGATGCGGCAATTGCATCCCCAATTTCATGCACTGATGTCAGCTGCTCATACGATGCCTTTATAAGATCATCGATGCTGGGTAGAGCCTTGCAGAGAATCTTCGCAATGCCTTCACCGACGAAACGGATACCGAGAGCGAACAAGACGCGGTGATAGGGCTGTCTCTTACTTGCTTCGATTCCCATCTGCATCTTCTCAAAGCTCTTTGGTGCCCAACGCTCAAGAGCAAGTATATCATCACGGCGGCTCGGCAGCTTATAGATATCGCTGATGCATGTTAACAGCCCAGCGTCGATAAACTGGGCAATTGCTTTCTCACCAAGTCCATCAATGTCCATCGCATCGCGCGAGACGAAGTGTTCGAGACGTCTGCGAAGCTGCCAAGGGCAGAGCGAGTCGTTGCAATACACATTTGCTTCTCCTGCGGGACGATACAGTACTGAATTGCGCGGACATGGACAGTTGTGGGGCATTGCCCAGTGTTGCGCTTCAGGTTGACGTTTCTCGCGGATGATGCCGCTGACCTTTGGAATAACATCGCCACCCTTTTCGATAACAACGGTGTCACCAACTCGTAAATCGAGTTCGTCGATGTAATCTTGGTTGTGCAGCGTAGCACGCGATATCGTCGACCCAGCTAAGAACGTCGCCTTCAGCTCTGCAACAGGAGTTACAACTCCTGTACGTCCAACCTGAAGCGTAATGTTCTCAAGAATCGTTTCGGCCTTTCGTGCTTCGTACTTGTATGCGATTGCCCATTTAGGCGACCGAGCGATAAAGCCGAGTTCTTGCTGATGTCGGAGCGAATCAACCTTAATCACGATACCATCGATCTGGAATGGGAGTGTAAATCGCTGTTCCTCCCACTCGCCGATGAACTTCATCACCTCATCAACATTGGCACATCTGCGAACAGCAGGACTCGTAGGGAAGCCCATGTGGTTGAGGAGTTCAATATTCTTAGAATGCTCGTGTAGGGGGAGATCCTTGGTGTCGAGCCAGTACGCTACAAACTCTAACTGCCGCTTGGCTACTTGACGCGAATCCTTTTGCTTCAATGTGCCTGCAGTAAGATTTCTTGGGTTCGCATACCCCTTCTCTCCCTGTGCCTCTGCGGCCTCGTTGATCTTGACAAATGTGTCATTCAACATGTAAACTTCACCGCGAACCGTGGCATTGCTCACTGCTGCCTCGTGCAAACGCAATGGTACAGATCGAATCGTCCGCACGTTTGCAGTCACATCATCACCAGTCTGACCGTCCCCACGTGTTGCTCCGAGCACCAAGAGTCCGTTCTCATAGGTCAGAGACATTGCAACGCCGTCATACTTGAGTTCGCACACATACGTGGGTTGAGCGCCCTCCAGTGCCTCGCGGACACGACCGTCGAACGCCTCGACTTCGTCACGAGAATAGGTGTTGGCCAACGATAGCATCGGCACAGCATGGGATACCGTAGCAAACTGACTTATGGGCGTGCCGCCGACGCGCTGCGTTGGAGAATCCGGCGCCACCAGATCGGGATGGGCGCGCTCTAAGTCCTGCAGCTCAGCAAATAACGCGTCGTACTCGCGATCAGAAATCTCTGGGCGGGCCTGCACATAATACAGGTGGTCGTGACGCAGAATCTGCCTTCGGAGCTCGAAGATTCGCTCGCTAGGGTCTGGAGACTGATCAAAGAGTGATTGCATGCCCAAATATCAGGATTCTCGGGAGTATATTGGCCGTGCTCTAACAAGAAAGAAGTTGCCATGATGCGTGTTTTACGTACGCTGTTTCTCGTACTCGTATTCCAATCTCTGGTTGTCGAGGCCCAGATCACTTTTCAGAACGCCGACCCGGCATTTCTGCGCACAACGAGCCCCTTGCCGGCGGATGCTCGCGCTGTTACGCCGCCATCGACGATCGTTCGTGATCTGCGGATGCTACCCAAGCACACGATCATTGTACCGTCGGCACAGGGAAGTTTTGAGGTAGATGCATCTACCTTTGAGATCTTTACGGACGATGCGGTGATGATCAATCGCAGCGACCGTGGGGACGAGTACGCAGAGATACCGGCGCATGCACTTGTTCGAGGTACGATTAAGGGCTATCCAGGATCGTCTGTGTTTCTGGCTGCATTCGAAACCCATGTCATTGGTGTATTCGAGATTGTAGAGCCTGAGGGCAAACGCAGATTTATCATTGCTCCTGATACAGTGGTTGCCGGGCGTATGGCCAATCACATAGTGTATGAGGCACGTGCAGGCCAAGGTAAGCCAACAGAATGTCATGCCGAAGAACTTCCAAGTTATCAGCGACAAGTAGACTCGATCTTCGCTATCACTAATCGTGATGAGTCGAAGGGTCGGAATTCCGAATCCACACAAGACGCTACGCAGTATTCGTTGCAGTTGGCGTTAGACTGTACCAATTCATTCTACAAGAATCTTGGAAGCAGCCTGACTACTGCAGCAAGCTCGGCAATAGCAATCGCCGGAGCCTGTGGTGCAGTGTATTTCAGAGATGCCAATGTGTTGATCCGCGTTCCATATCTGCGAGTCTGGACAGTTGCAGATCCATATCCCGGGGAGATAGGTGCCAAGCTTGGTAAGATTCGAGAGCACTGGGAAGGGAACATGAAGCACGTTCGACGTAGCGTTACATGTTTGCTTTCAGGTGAAGGCGGAGGTGGTCTTGCATGGGTAGGCGTTCTCTGCGGTGGTTACGGATACAACGTCAGTGGCGTGGATGGCCGAGTGAATTTCCCAGCACCGAATTACATCTGGGACATCGATGTAACGTCCCACGAGCTCGGACACAACATCGGATCGTCGCACACACACAACTGCGGCTGGAATCCGCCTATTGATTCATGCTGGAATGCTGAAGGTGGCTGTTACGAGAACACTCGCGCCCGCCGCGGTACGATCATGAGCTACTGTCACCTTACTAACAAGGGCACTGAGCTGCAGTTCCATGCTCGTGTTGCCTCGCTCTTCAATCGCGTTCTGTCAACAACGTGGTGCAACGCACCTGTACCGACACGTAAAGATTCGGATGTGGCCGTGATCAGTATCAACGTACCGCTCAATGGTGCTGAGTATGTGACCAAGCGAACGCTTCAACCATCGGCCTATATCCGCAATCTGGGCGACAAGGCACTCGCCAACATAAGTGCTGTTTGTGAGATCTCCGATCTCGATAACAATGTCAAGAAAACACTCAATGCAGCGATACCACAACTTGGATCATTGCAGACCCAACTTGTGCAGTTCCCGGGTTTTTCTCTCGACACTGCAGGTAGCTATTTGGTCAGGATTACGGCCAAGGTATCGAACGACCAGTACCCGACCAATGACATTATGACCCGCCCCTTTGCCGTCGTGTCAGCAGATTCTGGCACTGTGCAGATTACATCGCCCAACGGCGGCGAAAAACTCACCGGCGGTACTTCCGTTGATGTAACCTTTACTGCCTCCAAAGTAAAGACCGTATCACTGCAGTACTCGATTGATGATGGAGCAACATGGACCACACTGCAGTACAGTGTGGACGCAGCTGCGGGTACGGTGAAATGGCAGGTGCCGTTCGTGGTCTCAACGCAGTGTCTGGTGCGTGTGATGAGTCTTACGAACTCTGCCATTGTTGATGTATCCAATGCGCGATTTACAATAGACGTGCCTCTTGATGTTCAGGCCTACGATATTGTAGACCCGATGACAAAGGATGCACAAACCACGCCGCTCACGCCGAAGATCGTTGTTCGCAACATCGGAGCAAACGATGCTCAGAATGTAAAGGTGCGCTTCCTGATGAAGTGGGTTCGCGCTACGGCTCCGTGCTATGATACAAGTTTTACACTGCCGCTCGTCAAGGCCCGCACGGATGAGACCATAACACTTGCTCCAACGCCTGTGCTAGCCGATGGGGTGCATACGATGGAGTTCTATGTTGATGCTCCGAATGATACCAACTCCGCCAACGACCGTTTCTGGAGAGAGTTCTCTGCAAAGGGGCTTACACCACCATCAGACGTTCGGTATGAAGAAGGACCTAATCGTGTGCTGCTGCAATGGCGCGTGCGCTCAAGCGACCCTGTTCAGCGAGTTGAGATATGGCGGGGCAGTAGCGCGGCCACAATGCAAAAAGTCAGAACACTTCGTGAGACGATCAACACCTTTGTTGATGACGGATTGGTCAACGACCAGGAATACGTCTACGCATTGCGTGTGGTCAAGGGCAACCTTCAAAGTGTCTTCACCCCTCTCATCTACGCAACGCCACAGGTGTTCCCCGGTGCCCGTGCGCCACAGACGCCCGAGTTGATATCACCGTTAGACGGTACCACAGGTGTTCCCGCTTTGGTCGACTTGGTCTGGACATCGGTTGATGGTGGAGATCAATACGAGATTCAGGTAGCTACCGACAGTGCATTCCAGGATCTGGAGTATGCAGCGGTTGTTCGCGATCCCGGAGCACTTGTACTTCCGCTCGAGTTCAACAGCACGCATAAATGGCGCGTGCGCGCGATGAATCAGACGGTAACCGGTGTGTTCTCTAAGGCGTCAACATTTGTAACAACGAAAAACTGCGCAGGTAAGGCGCTGAGCTTCAACGGTAACGGTAACAAAGCAACGGATGCAACATTTGCATGGAATGGCGGACCAGTAACAGTAGAGTACTGGACGTTTGTAAAGCGCTCGACGTTGAAGCCATCGACAACATTCATGATCGGCGAATCTGATAATGCAGGCAATCGCTTTCAATCGCATTGTCCGTGGGAAGACGGACGTATCTACTGGGATTACGGTAACATCAATGAAAAGGGGCGTATTAGTGCCCCACTTGGCGATGCCAACTTTGATCGTTGGGTGCATATCGCGCTTGTTAGCGATGGAGCAGGTTTTAAGGCCATCTACATCAACGGCGAAGAAGCTGCATCGGCAAAGGAAGCATCGACAACTACTGCTTTGAAAGAGCTCACTATTGGTGGCATGCGCTCAAACACATGGTTCAATGGCATGGTAGACGAGTTTCGCATCTGGTCGGAGGCACGGTCGGCTCAAGAGATTCGTAGCTATATGAATCGAAAACTGCCCCAGCCAAGCGATAACTCGAAGATCCTCGGATGGTGGCGCCTTGATGAGGGCTCAGGCATATCATCCAAGGATGCTGTGCGGACACGTCAGCTTGCACTTACTTCGGGCAGTATGTGGACGGAGAGTCAAGCCCTAGTAGCATGTGAAGATCCCATTGAGCTGCAGGCTCCTTCGATCATCTCGGGAACAGGCGTAGTGCCGGCTATTCGCACACATGTTCACGAAATCTCATGGCAGCCAGTTGTGCAGAGTAGGGGAGCAACGTGGTATGAACTGGCCGTTGCAGATTCGGCGTCGTCTAGCCTGTTGAAGTTTGTCAACAACATACCTTCAACCGGCGCTAAGGATGTAACCTATGGTCTGCGTGGTTTACCTGCAGATAGTACAATGCGTCTGCGAATTCGTACTCGAAATACCTTTGGTGCAAGCGCATGGGCAAGTGCATCACTTACCACGCGTACCCCATGCGCCAGCAACACGGTCACCTTCAACGGTAACGCCGATCGATTTACCTCAGATGCATTTACCTATAAGGGCAGAGCCGCAACAGTTGAGTACTGGAGTTACGTTGCACCAACGCAACTGATGAATTCGGTCTCCTACAGCGTAGGCGAGAAGGCAGATGATTCCAAGCGTCTGCAAGCACATGCCCCCTGGGGAGATAAGACGCTCTACTGGGATTACGGTGACTGGCGCGAGTCTGGTCGTGTCTCAACGTCGTATGAAACAAAACTTGGAGCATGGACGCACGTGGCGATGGTGTCAAATGGTTATGACAGCATGGCAATCTATCTCGATGGTAAGCTGGCCAAGCGTTCAACGTTTACCGATGCACCAAGGCTTTTAAAGCAACTTACGATCGGTGGAAATCCGCACTCGAAGACATGGTTCAAAGGTAATATCCGCGACTTCCGAATCTGGAATACTATGCGTTCGCAGGAGCAGATCAATAACGCAATGTATGATCACATCAGTGAGCCAACTGCCAACCTGCTGGGCAGCTATTTCTTGGACGAGGGCCGAGGACTGCGTGCAAACGATGCGCTTGGTGTTGGTACATTCGCTAAGAGTGAGATCGAGCCTGCATGGGGCGAGGGACCAGCATCAAAGATCCAGCATGCTCCAGCAGTAGTCTATGGAAGACGGATAGTGCAGCGCGGTGAGAGTGCGCAGTATTCCATTAAGAACGTACTCGATGCAAACCATACATGGCAGATCCTGGGCGGAAAGATCGTGGAGGGACAAAGCACTTCCGATGATATCGTGATCGGTTGGAATCAAGGCGATTCTGTCGGTACGATCATCATCAAGCGGACGTTCCCGGGCGGCTGCGAGGATGAAACACGTGTACATGTTACGCTACCGGTCTTTGTTGGAGTAAGCAGTGAGTTCGATGAGTCCGCTCAACTTTGGTTCGCACCTAATCCTGCAAGTGAAGTGTTG
>JBEBCJ010000005.1:0-8620 GCA_041157865.1 Bacteroidota bacterium | reverse complement strand
CCGGTATTCCTACGCTGCGTCATGAAGAGTGGAAGTACACCAACGTAATGCCGATTGCTGCGAAAGCATGGCGGCACATGCAAACCGTTTGGAACGGCACGCAACAGAGCGCACGGAACGTAGAGCTCCCTGGTCTGCAGCAGGCAATTCGCATTGTGATAGATAACGGAAGCATTCAGCTTGCAGATGCCCACCTGCCGGAGGGCGTAGAAATCCTTCCGCTCTCATCGGCCAACATCGAAGATGTGCACGAGGCAAGTCTGCAGTGCAACCCATTTGCTGCCGCTGCGCTTGCGCTATCAACAGAGGGTGTGCTCATTAAGCTCGCCGATAATGTTCACTGTTCAGCTCCAATCCATGTCTCGGTGCATGGCAGCACAGATAATGTTGATGTACTCTTGTCCACCAGAGTGCTTGTTAGCACAGGGCGTTACGCCCAGGTAGACGTGATAGAGACTCATCATGCATATGGTGCTGCGGATGTGCTCGACCTTAGTGTCTGCAGTGCTATTGTGGGCGAGGGGTCGCATGTGTCATATGTTAAGATCATTGATGATACGCCAGCCCTGCATCATATCGGACATGTAGTTGCCAGTGTTGCACATTCCGGAACATTTACTGCTCATAGTATCAACCTCAATGCAGGGTTCATCCGTAACGATGCACAGATCAGGCTGGCCGGCGAACTCAGTCAAGGCTTTCTCTATGGAGCAAGCATCCTCGATCAAACGCAATACGTAGACAACCACACAGTTGTTGATCATATCGTTCCGCATTGTCACAGCGAAGAGCTCTATAAAGGCGTCTATAACGGATCCTCTACTGGAGTTTTCAACGGTAAGATCTATGTGCGTCCACAGGCGCAGAAAACTACAGCTTACCAGTCAAGTCATTCGCTCCTGCTAAGCGGCAAAGCACAGGTGAATGCTAAACCACAGCTTGAGATATGGGCAGATGATGTTAAGTGTTCGCATGGTGCCACAACCGGACAGTTGAATGAAGATGCTGTTTTTTACTTGCAGGCCCGTGGTATTGAAAGATCAAAGGCAGTATCACTCCTGACATTTGCTTTTGCAGCCGAGGTCCTTGATACACTGCCGTACGAAGAACTTCGGGAGCACCTTATGAAGCGTCTCAGTGTAAAGCTCGGTGCCGAGGGTCTGTGATCGAAACGATACGATCCCAGTTCCCAATTCTCAGCCGCCATGTTCATGGCGATAAGCCTCTTGTGTATCTCGACAGTGCAGCCACGACACAAAAGCCGCAGGCTGTGCTTGATGCAATGGCGAGGTTTTACATGACGTCGAATGCCAACGCTCACCGCGGTGGGCATGCCCTTGGTGCCGAGGCAACCGCACTCTACGAGGCAGCAAGACGCAGTGTAGCCGGTTTTCTCAATGCTGGCTCTGATGAGGTGGTCTTCACGCATGGAGCCACCGAGTCTATGAACCTCTTGTCAGCCTCGATTGAGAGAACCTATGGTGCGGCCTTGCAAGGCAGATGCGTTGTAATCTCAGAGATGGAACATCATGCCAACATCGTTCCATGGCAGGTGCTTTGCCAGCGCACCGGTGCAGTCTTGAAAGTCATACGTGTCTGTGATGACGGTTCGCTTGACATGGAACACGCGCATGAGTTGATCGATGAGACATGCGCCATTGTTTCGATCGTTCATATGTCCAACGTGCTTGGCACGGTAAACGAAGTTGCAACACTATGCAGTTGGGCAAGACAAGTAAATGCAATCTCCATCGTTGATGGCTGCCAATATGTGGTGCATCATCATGTAAACGTGCAGGACATCGACTGTGATGCATACGTGTTCGGTGGACATAAGCTCTATGGTCCGTTTGGTATAGGCGTACTATATGGCAGATCAGAGTTTTTGGGGATGCTTGAACCATATCAAACTGGCGGAGCAATGATTGACAAGGTGACCTTTGCCAAGACCACCTACGCAGAGCCCCCTATCCGATTTGAGGCTGGCACACCAAACATCGAAGGGGCAATTGGACTTGGGGCAGCCATAACATGGCTTACATCAAACGACCGCAGGGCGATAGCTGCTCACGAGACGTTGGTCGCAGATTTGATTGTCGATGCATTAGCCTCGAACGATCGCGTTCGCATACTTGGTGGCGATCATGCCCGAAATGGAATCATCTCAATAGTTGTTGACGGCATTCACGCGCATGATATCGGGACGCTATTGGATGAGCAGGGAGTAGCAGTACGAACTGGACACCACTGCGCCATGCCGCTGATGCAGCGGTTTGGCATTCAGGCAGCGCTTCGAGCCTCGGTGGCTGCATACACGACGCAAGAGGATGCAATGCGTTTTCTTGACGCTTTTCATCGTTCATGTAGGATGCTAAGCTGACAAGTATGACCATCGCAGAGACCATCGAAGAACTAGCAGGAATGTTGGCTGCACTGCCAGACTGGGAGGACCGCTACACCGAGATCATCGCCATGAGCAGAAGTCTGGCACCATATCCTGAGGAACACCGAACAGAGCAGTTCAAAGTGAAAGGGTGTCAATCACAGGTTTGGCTGCATCCGCGGCTTGAGAACGGTGTTCTCTGGTTTGATACAGACTCTGATGCGGTGATCGTCAAGGGGCTGGCAGCACTGTTGATGAAGATTTACAGTGGACGTAGTCCTGTTGAGATCGTTGCTTGCAACATAGATGTGGCAGAGCGGTTATCTCTGCAGCAACATCTTTCCACTAACAGAGCAAACGGACTTGCAAGTATGATCAAGCAGATTCGTCTCTATGCACTCGCGTATTCACTCATGAAGCCATGATGCAAGACATTGAACATTCAGCTGAGCAAAGCCAGGATTCTCTCAGAGACAGAGTGATCGCTGCCATTCGTACTGTTTACGACCCAGAGATACCGGTTGATATCTACGAGTTAGGTCTGATATATGAGGTACGAATTGCCGACGGCACAAGCGTGCACATTGTCATGACCCTTACCACGCCTAACTGTCCGTCTGCGCAGTCACTGCCTGCCGAGGTTGAGCGCGTTTCACGCGAGGTAGAAGGCGTAACAAGTGTCACGCTCGAGCTCACATTCGACCCGCCATGGGACAAGACAATGATGTCTGAGGCCGCACTTTTCTCCATCGGGCTGTACTGAGGGTTCTCATAGTGTTTTACACATTACCCATAAAGCGCGTTTGGAACGAAACACAGGATGCTGTGGCGATCTCGTTCGAGATTCCGGCCCAGCTCGAAGATGTGTTTCGTTACAAACACGGACAATACATTACGCTCAGGACCACGGTGCACGGCGAGCAAGAGCGCCGGGCGTATTCGTTGTGTTCAAGTCCGTATGCTGATGAGCCCCTTACCATTGCCGTCAAAAAGCTGGCAGACGGCGTCATGTCCTCGTGGCTTGCGGAAAACGTACGCCAGGGTGCAAGTCTTGAGGTAATGGCCCCGACGGGTAACTTTACTATGCCGCTCGATGCAAACAATTCACGGCACCTGCTCTGTGTTGCCGGCGGCAGCGGCATCACGCCCATCCTATCGATATTGAAGTCCGCATTGCTGGTCGAACCCATGACTACTGTGACGCTTGTATATGCAAACGTCAGTGATGCCTCGATAATGTTTGCCGACGAGCTCTCAAGGCTTTCTCATCAGTATGGTGAAAGATTGCGTGTCATTCACGTTGTAGAATCAGACGTCTCAGGCTTGGCATCATTCAAGGGGCGTATGAACCCCGAGCTGATGTCTACTGTTATCGCTGAACATGTATCGGAATTGCACAATGTTGAGGCATTTTTGTGCGGTCCGGAAGGACTCATGAATATTGCCCGTGCATGCCTGGTTGGTGCTGGTTTGCCGCTATCTAACGTTCATCAAGAGTATTTTTCCATTTCAACAACTTCTGAATCTGCTACAACAATGTCAGAATCATCAACAGAACTCGTTACTCGTCGCGTCAAGATCAGACTCTACGGCGAAGACCATGAATTTGATGTCCAGCCGGACGAGACATTCCTGTCTGCTGCGCAGCGTGCGAATCTAGACCCGCCGTATGCATGCCAGATTGGAGCATGCTGCACCTGCCGTGCCAAGCTCGTAACGGGATCTGCCATCATGGACGAGCGTGAAGCCTTATCAGATGACGAGATCGCTGATGGCTATATTCTAACGTGCCAGGCACATCCGACGTCTGACGGTTGTTTCGCGGACTACGACCAATAATCGATCGCACGAATAATGTTGAAGCTATCGAAACGAGTTGAGTATGCACTTCTTGCCATGCAGGATATGGCTCTGCGTCCGGCAGAGAAGATCTCCGCAAATGAGATTGCCGAACGGTACTCGATTTCGCAGTCGCTCGTAGCCAAGGTTCTTCAGCAGTTATGTCGCGATGGTGTTACACGTTCGTATGCGGGCGTCAACGGAGGCTACATGCTCGATAAGCCTGCGCATGAGATTACGATAGCAGAGATCATCCGCATTATTGAGGGGACTCCTGCGGCCATTGTTGATTGTCAGAGTAGCGACCATCATGATTGCTCGGCACACTCTACGTGTACGATACGCGAGCCCCTTTCGATACTGCAAGAGAAAATTCAGGCAACGTTTGCATCGATGACCGTCGCTGAACTTGCATCACCAAGAACATTTGTCCAACTGGAGGTATTATGAGCGTAGCAATAATCGGTCAGGATGCTGTCTCAATTCCTACTGGAGTTACCGGTACGGATGAGCACGACAACATCATCATCACTACAAAGGCCTTAAGTGAAGTAAAAAAGATCAAGGCATCAAACAACATCGCAGATGACTTCGGTCTGCGTCTCGGAGTCAAAGGTGGTGGGTGCTCTGGCATGTCCTACACATTGGGATTTGACGGCACGTCAAAAGATGCCGACCTTGTGCTGGATGCAGAGGGAGTCCGGATCTTTATAGATGCCAAGAGCATGTTTTACCTTATGGGAATGACGCTTGACTTTAGCGACGGACTCATGGGTAAGGGATTCACGTTTAACAATCCGAATGCGACTAAGACCTGCGGCTGTGGAAGCAGCTTCGGGGTGTAATTCTCAGAACACGTAACTCAAAGGAACAACTATGTCGTACGAATGGAAATTCAACGCTCGTCCATATTCTGATGACGAGGCGAAAGAACTACTCAAGGATGTGATCTCTGCCGAGACCACAGACTGGCATTACAATACTCACCACAAAGGGTATGTAACGTTCTTGAATAAGATCGAGGCTGCACTGCCAAATGCGGACAAAGCAGCAGCGAACGGCAACTGGAGCGACTTCGGCGAGCTGAAGCGCCGGCTGACATGGAATCATGGCGGTACGGTTCTGCATGACATCTACTGGGATGTCATGGGTGGTGACGGCGACCCTTCCAAGGGACCGGAAATACGTGCTGCCATCGAAAAGGAGTTTGGTTCGTTTGACGCATGGAAGGCAGACTTCAAGGCTACGGCAACAGCTGCAAAACTGTCAGGTTGGGGCGTGCTCTGTCTTGACACCTTGTACTCAGGTCGACTACTCAATGTTCTAGTTGACGAGCACCACTACGGTGCTATCTGGGGTGGTATTCCGCTGATCTCGTGCGATGTGTTTGAGCACGCGTACTATCACAAGGACGGTCCAGGACGCGTGAAGTACATTGATGCATTCCTGAATAACCTGCACTGGGGGCGTATCAACGAGCGGTACAAGAAGTACAGCGCGTGACGCTTGGTCTGTTTCCATTGAACCTTATTCTGTTCCCGGAATCAAGGATCGCATTACACATCTTTGAGCCCCGTTACAAGGCACTTATAAACGAGTGTCTTGAACGGGGTGCAGAGTTTGGAATCAACTTTGTTGACGAAGGTCACATGCACACTGTTGGTTGTGCAGCAAGCGTCGTAGAAGTAACAGCCTCATATGATGACGGAAGCATGGACATCATCGTAGAGGGTTTGTATCGCTACACGCTGGTTGAGCTCGAGGAAACCTCAAAACCGTATGCTGTAGCAACGATTACGCAGCTGGTCGACGACGGGCATCTGACAGACACTACTGTACTGCAATCGGTACAGAAAACATACAATTTGATCGTCACGATGGTCTTCGGCTCTAACGCGCCAACCTTTACTATGGAAGACTTTTCCGAGATGCCCTCGTTCCAGATGGCTCCAAAGTGCGGGCTTTCTAACGAACAAAAGCAGGACCTCTTGGCCATGGTCTCAGAGAACGACCGTCTTCGCATGCTTGATGTGCATCTCGGACAGTTGCTGCCGGCTATGCGTCGTGCCGAGCAGGTACAACAGTTTATTCAGCGCGACGGATACATCAAGGCCATCCCTACTGCTGACTAGCATCCTTCGCTGGCCTGTTTGCTTTCTGCATCGCAGCGCTTGGCCCGCCGCTAGCGATATCGCCTATCACCTCGCATGCGTGGCTGATCATCATCTCGACAAGCGCTTTCTCGTTCTCTGGGAAATTGGCAAGCACGTAATCAACCAGTTCGCCGGGCCCAAACTTTCGGTCGATACCGCAGCGCATGCGCCAAAAATCGGGTGTTGCCAGTTCATCCATCACCGAACTGATGCCGTTATGTCCGCCTGATGAGCCCCCTGACTTAAGGTGTATCCTGCCGGTGGGGAAGTTATACTCATCAGTTATCACCACCACGCTGTTGGGTTGCAGTCCGCAGGCATTCATATGCTTCCTGACGGCCTTGCCTGAGAGATTCATGTAGGTAAGGGGCTTGATAAGATCGACGGTTCTGCCGCGAACACGAGCCTGCGTGCATTCATACAGATCGCCGTGACGCGTCCAGGCAAGTCCAAGTTTCTTGGCAAATGCATCTACGACCATAAAGCCGATGTTATGGCGCGTATGAGCGTATTCCGAGCCAGGGTTGCCAAGTCCAGCGATGATGTAGGATGGTCTAGGGGTTGCCATGGCGCAAAACTACCCTATGTGCCCCTTCCGAGGCTTCTCATTTGCTATATTGCGGGGAAATTTTGCCGATAAGTGACACTACAAACGGATCAATTGGTATATGGGCGTGTCAGCGCTACTTGCAACCTTGTTCGTGCCCCTAGCTGGTGCGATTGCCGTCATGTTCATTCACCGGGATCAGGCGGTGGCTGCAAAGCGCACTGCACTTGTATTCTCGCTTATTGCGTTTGTAGCCTCGTTGTTCCTGCTGCCTCAGTTTCAGGCTGACAATACAAGCATGCAGTACGTAATCAACCAGGCATGGATACCATCGCTTGATGCGGGATTCCGCATTGGAATTGATGGTCTATCGCTTCCGCTGGTGCTGCTGACTGCATTGATCATGCCCATCGCCCTGCTGGCATCATTCGATCCGATCACCAAGAACGTGAAGTCCTACTATGCACTGATGCTGCTGCTTCAGTTCGGCATGACGGGTGTGTTCATCGCTTGGGACACGTTCCTGTTCTACATCTTCTGGGAATTGATACTCATACCGATGTATTTCATCATTGGTATTTGGGGCGGCAAGGACCGTATCTATGCCGCGGTCAAGTTCTTCCTGTACACGCTGGTTGGTTCGCTCCTGATGCTGATTGCCATCATCTGGCTCGGACTTCAGGCAAAGTGGGCGGGCGTTGGATTTACAGCCGATCTGATCAAACTTCAGCAGGTAGGGCCGACGATAGGCATGGATGTTCAACAATGGTTGTTCTGGGCCTTTGCGATATCCTTCCTGATCAAGGTCCCACTTTTCCCTCTGCATACATGGCTTCCTGATGCGCACGTGCAAGCGCCCACAGCTGGTTCGGTCATTCTTGCGGGCGTACTGCTCAAACTTGGAACGTATGGCCTGATCCGGTTCAATCTTGGACTCTTTCCTCAGGCTTCGCAGCAATTTGCGACGCTGATCAGCGCTCTTGCCGTCGTTGGCATCGTCTATGGCGCACTTGTTGCAATGGTTCAGACAGATATCAAGAAGTTAGTAGCCTACTCATCAGTGAGCCACCTGGGCTTCGTTGTTCTTGGGATATTCTCCATGACAAATGAAGGTATCCAAGGCGCAGTGCTGCAAATGATCAACCACGGTGTTTCGACACCGATGTTGTTCTTGTGCGTTGGCGTTCTGTACGAGCGTCGTCATACACGCGAGATAGGCGACTACGGCGGTATCACAAAGGTTATGCCGCGATTTGCCATCCTATTTGCAATTGCAATGTTTGCATCTGTCGGGCTTCCGGGCCTCAACGGCTTTGTTGGCGAATTCCTAACGCTGCTCGGAGCATTCAAGAGTCAGGTGCTTGGCACAACGTGGTTTGCAATCATCAGCGCCAGCGGCGTGATCTTCGCGGCTGTTTATCTGCTTTGGATGTTCCAACGAGTGATGTTTGGAACAAACGATAACTCAGAGAACCATCACCTGCGCGATCTCAACGTAAAGGAGTACTGGCAGCTTGTACCCCTCGCACTTCTGGCCATCTGGCTCGGCGTGCAGCCACGTCCGCTGATGATGCTCTCTGAGCAGAGTGTTGCTGCAATCGTAAAAGTCTTACAACCCTGATTCTTGGCACCAAGGTATTCTGCATGAATATGGAACTTCTCGGCTCGCTTCCGCTCGTTGTCATCTGGCTAGCACTC
>JBEBCJ010000004.1:0-10372 GCA_041157865.1 Bacteroidota bacterium | reverse complement strand
AAGCTGTGCCTGCAACCGTAAAGGCATCGCGCGAGAGCACAGTGCCGTCGAGCAGCATCACCACCATCCCACCTGAGAAGAGCATGTAGGCCGTATCCTGCTGAACAGCAACGCGAAGAGGCATACCGAACTCGCCGCTGATGAACTCGCCGCTTGGCAACTGCTCATACTGCTCATAAATGGGCACGGCTATCAACTCCGGCCTTCCTGTGCGCGTTGTAAGCGCCACTGCAACAGCACGGCCATTCCATGTTGCCAGATCGACTCGCTCGGAAGACACAGAGATTGTGCGTGTTCGTACCGAGAGCGTCTGACGGTCGACGACCGAAACCGCACTACTTACGGAGTTTTCCAGATTAGAGATAACAGCAATGGTCTTACCAACTCTGCAAAGCCTACTGTTTGTGGCATACGGAACCAACGTCGTGTTCAGGACAGTGCCTGCGGCATCTGTAATGGAGACGAACATGGACAATCCGGTGGCATGCAGGTAGGTAAGCTCCCAGGGACCTTGCTCAGCACCAGCGTGAACCGACAGAACATTGCGTTCTATGAATGTGGCACGTAACACGCTGTTGTCGTAGGTAAGCCTATAGAGGAATCTGCCAGCATGCAGATACGCGGTAGCACTGTTTGGGACAGCATAGATTGACGTCATCACTACCGCACCGTCTTCCAGATCAGTGATCTCTGACAAATCAACATCCGGCGTGAGCTTTCTCGTAAGCCCCGTATCGTAGACTGATGCTACAATGCGTCCGTCGATGCGTTGAAGCACAACAATCGATTCGTTCCAGTATGCTATGCCGCTGATCTCGCTGCTACCTTTGCTGGCCGGGCGCAAAGCGCCGTTTGTAAGCAACGACACACGGACATTACCGGAGCTCCACATCGCAGGCGCAGAAACCAGCAGTGCATCAGATGTATCCCGTGGATTCTGAAGAAAAGTGCCATCAAAAACACGCCTGACCACGTAGGTGAATGGATCTCCGCCTTCGGCACGCAGAATCAACGCACCAAGCACGAAGATGATCGCCATGATGGCACGACGGATCATCGTAACTGCACCTCGCAGGCAACAAATGCATGAACACCCTCCTTACGGCCTACATAACCCATGCGTTCGCTTGTAGTAGCCTTTACAGCCACGCGCTCGATGGGAAGTCCGCACAGAAGAGCTATGTTCTGTCGCATCTGCGGCTTGTATGTCAGGATCTTCGGAGACTCAAGAACGAGTGTGCAGTCGACATTAACGATTACGTAGCCCCCGTCTCGAAGCAGTCCAACCGCATGTTCAACGAAGACAGAACTTGAGGCCCCCTTCCATTTAGGGTCTGTATCAGGGAAATGCTCTCCAATATCCCCCAGTGCGGCTGCTCCGAGGAGAGCATCAACCAAGGCATGGAAAATCACGTCGCCATCGCTGTGGGCAACCGTACCAATCGGCGAAGGAATCTCCACGCCTGCCAGAACCAGCGTCTGGCCTTCGGCCAGACGGTGGACGTCGAATCCAAATCCTATCATATCACAAATCTACGGTTATGCTGGATTGTCGATCTTTGTTTCATGCAAGAAGAACCACTAAGTGTGTCGCAACTTACCCACACGATCAAGGGCATCATTGAATCCGGCATCGGAGAAGTTTCTGTAGTGGGAGAGGTTTCAAACTACAAGCACCACTCCTCCGGACATCACTACTTTACGCTGAAGGATTCTGGCAGCCAGCTTCCGTGTGTTATGTGGCGCAGCCGCACGTTAACGTTTCGTCCTGAAGACGGCATGCGCGTGGTTGCCAGAGGCAAAGTTACCGTCTATGCCGTTCAGGGAAAGTACCAGCTTGACTGCACAGCAATGCAGCCCGAGGGCGTTGGCGATCTCTACGTTGCGTTCGAGCAACTCAAGCGCGACCTTGCTCAGCGCGGTTTTTTCGATGCTGCCAACAAGCGGCCTCTGCCCAGGATGCCGCTGCGCGTAGGGATAGCCACCTCTGAGACCGGCGCTGCAGTGCGCGACATGCTATCGACGATTGAGCGACGATTCCCTGTTCTGCAGGTTGTGCTGCGGCCGACAATCGTTCAGGGCGAAGGCTCGGCAGCAGACATTGCCGCGGCAATAAAGGATCTTGAGCATGCCCAGGTTGATGTGATGATTATTGGCCGTGGAGGCGGCTCAATCGAAGACCTCTGGGCGTTCAACACTCTTGAGGTTGCTACAGCTGTCTATGCGTGTTCCGTTCCGATCATCTCTGCAGTCGGACACGAAACAGACACTACCATTTCAGATTTTGTTGCCGATGTGCGCGCAGCTACGCCAACAGCTGCAGCGGAATTGGTAACAGCTATTACATCCGCAGATATCATGTACAGCATTGACCTTGCGGCCGATGCAATGACCAACAGCATTCAGGAACGTCTTGAACATCTCTCGGAGCTGGCTGCCTCCTTTATGGATGGACGGGCACTTCGACGAGTGATCGAGCGCATCATGATTCGCAAACAACGCATCGATGATCTTAAGGCACGCATCACGCGTACAACTCGCCATGCCATTTCCGCTCGGCTGAGGGATATCGACCACTTCGGGTCCCGACTATCATCGCTTCATCCGCTGGCTCCGCTGGCAAGGGGCTATGCGGTGCTTGAACGCGACGGCAAGCCCCTTGGTGCAGGTCAAAATCTGGCGGCGGGCGACGCAGTCCAGATTCGCAGGAGTTCCGAGATTAGCGACGTCATTGTTCAGTCAGTACGACCAACCACAACACCACAGCAACAGCCATGAAAAAATCAGAGACTACGGCATCAACACCATCGATCGAATCACAGCTTAAGCGCCTAGAGGAAATAGCCTCAATACTGGACAGAGGAGAGCTCTCTGTTGATGACCAACTCAAGATCTATGAAGAAGGAATGGCATTAGCACAGGCATGCCGTGAATATCTTGAGAATGCACAACTCAAAGTTGAGAAGCTTGCCGGCGGGAATGATCAGGCTTCAGCGCGGGGCTGACGCATCATCAGGTCAGCTATGGCTTGGCGTGGGTCGTGCCCTTCAAACAGGATCTCTGCCACCTTTTGGGTGATCGGAAGCTCCACACCAACACTGGCGGCAAGCTCCAGTGCTGCACGTGTTGTAGTTACACCCTCGGCTATGGCACTCATCGAAGCAGTGATCTGCTGCAGTGTCTCTCCCCGTCCGATGCGATCGCCTACAAGCCTGTTTCGACTGTGACGCGACGAACACGTAACGAAAAGATCTCCCAGTCCTGCCAGCCCATACAACGTCTGCTGCTCGGCCCCGAGTGCAGATGCTAAACGCGCAATCTCGGCCAGTCCGCGCGATATCAATGCCGCCTTTGTATTGTCGCCCAGCCCAATTCCATCGATGATTCCTGCGGCAATAGCGATGATGTTCTTGAGAGCACCACCGATCTCTACACCCACGACATCTGTACTCGTGTAGACACGAAACGCAGGAGTAGAGAGAGCCGTCTGAACCTGCTCTGCAACGGAGATGTCCTTGCTTGCACACACAACGGTAGTCGGCATGCGCTGCATCACCTCTTCGGCATGACTTGGACCAGATAGCACAGCAAATGATGAGGTGTTGGCTGCCACTTCGCGCACGATCTCTGAGACGCGATAGTGTGTACCGATCTCGATACCCTTTGCAAGGTTCACAACTACCCTATCGACAAGGTCCAGCCTGCCGAGTACAGGGCGTATGTACTGAGTGGGTGTTGCAAGTATGATCATCTGGCAGGCACGCAGGTCATCGAGTGATCCGGTGGCCACTACATTGCCCCCAAGCATTGCGCCCGGCAGGAAACGCTCGTTTGCATGTGTGGCGTTGATCTCCTGAACCACCTCGGGTTCACGGGCCCAGAGCAAAACGTTGTGTTGATTATCAGAGGCAACAAGCGAGATGGCCGTACCCCATGCCCCGGCACCTACGATTCCGATATTCATTACGACTTGGGTCCGCGTCGGAAGACCTGCAGCTTAGCAAAGCGGTTTTCAGTGCCCGCAAGCAGACGCTTAAGGTTACTGCGGTGCGCATAAATGACAAGCAATGCCAGTGCGATCATGAAGAATACGATGGTCTTATACCCCAAGATGTCCACATGAAACACATTGTACCGCACTGCCATGGCTATCGGAATAACGACAGCTGCGATCATAGACCCTAGCGAGATGTAGCCAAAGAAACCAACAGTAAGGGCAAAAAAGCCAGTTGCAATGGCCAGCTCAACTGGTGCTATAGCCAGCAGCATCCCAAGCGAGGTGTTAATGCCCTTGCCACCACGCATGCCGGCAAAGACGCTAAACATGTGTCCAAGTACTGCAGAGACACCCGCTATCAGGCGCACAACCGTCTGGTCCTCAAATGGCGTTCTGTTGACAAACGGCATCTGGGAATCAAAGAACGATGCCACCAGCAAAACCGGTACGAGCCCCTTGGCAATGTCCAGGATCTGAACTGCTACGCCAGCCTTCCAGCCAAGGTTGCGGTATACGTTCGTGCTGCCCAGATTACCGCTACCAACAGTGCGGACATCTACACCATACCATTGCTTTCCAATGATTAGGGCGAATGGGATTGCACCAATCAGGTACGACTGGACAACAATGATGATCAATCGAAGTAACGGATCCATGCTGGTGCGAACGTGTTGAATGTTGTGTTGACAAATCTACGGGCTTTAAACGATACCTTAAACCCGAATCTTGTCCGTCATTGCCTATGCTACAGACGCACATCATGGACTATACAATGCCCGAAGAACTACGTATTGGCACGCAAAAGCGTCTTGATGAGATCGAACGCGAGCTCTCAGACCTTCGAACCGAACATGCGCGTATCAAATCGAGGTGGGAAATCGAGAAGAGCAAGATTCAAAAGCTCCAGGCGCTGACCTCAGAGATTGAAGATTGCAAGCTGCTGGCCCAGGATGCGGAGCGATCCGGCGACTACGGCAAAGTAGCCGAGCTGCGGTATGGCCGAATGCTCGATCTAAACAAGCAGATCGAGGTCGTCAAGACGGAACTCCTCGAGATTCAAGCTGGCAGCCCCCTACTCAAAGAGGAGATCGATCACGAAGACATAGCAGAAGTCGTGGCAAGATGGACGGGAATCCCGGTTTCTAGCATGCTTGAATCTGAGAGAAGCAAACTTCTTACGATGGAGTCCAGGCTTCATGAACGTATCATTGGTCAGCACGAGGCAGTCACTGGTGTCTCTAACGCCATACGACGCTCGCGCGCAGGTCTGCAGGACGAACAACGTCCGATTGGATCGTTCATCTTTCTAGGCTCCACCGGGGTTGGCAAGACCGAAATGGCTCGTGCCCTAGCCGAATTTCTGTTTGACGACGAACAGGCCCTCGTGAGAATCGACATGAGTGAGTACATGGAAAAACATGCTGTCTCTCGTCTAATCGGAGCACCGCCAGGCTACGTTGGATACGAGGAAGGGGGCCAACTTACAGAGTCGATCCGCCGAAGGCCTTATGCTGTGGTCTTGTTGGACGAGATCGAAAAGGCACACCCAGATGTGTTCAACATCTTGCTGCAAGTTCTCGATGATGGTCGCTTAACAGATGGACAGGGCAGAATTGTTGACTTCCGAAACACCATCGTGATCATGACATCGAACATGGGCTCGGAAATGGTTCAGGATCAGCTCCTGGAGTTGCGAGAAGACAATCGAGATTTGATCATTGCCGAGCTGCGGGTTAAGATTCTTGAGTTACTCAAGCGTAAGCTTCGACCCGAATTTTTAAACCGAATAGACGAGATTATTCTCTTTAAGCCGCTTCTTCAGTCAGAGATCGAGCAGATCGCCTCGATCCACATCGCCAATGTTGCAAAGCGGCTTGCTGGCATTGGCATTACGCTTGTAGTAACGGACAACTGCGCAGAGTGGCTTGGTAAACGCGGCTACGATGTTCAACTCGGGGCACGTCCGCTTAAGCGTGTGATACAGCGCTACATTGCAGATCCTCTTGCAATAAAGGTCTTGGGTTCGGAAGTTCGTGCTGGCGATACTGTGACGGTCGATTGCGATGATGCTGCACGCATCTCGTTTTCGATATCACCGCGCGAGTAGGCATTTATACGAGACCCCCGAACTATGATCTGTTACCCAGCCGCAGTACTGCGCAGCATCAGCATGCTGGCCCTGTCTTGTTTTATGTTGCTGACCGTATACGGCGCAAGCGCACAAGGCGTATCGACCGGTCCGGAGCTGAATAAGTCAACAACGCGAAGCTCGTACTTTCTTGGAGTCGCTAATGACAGTTCAACGTTTGTCTCACGCATCAAGATCACAGGCATAGCTCGCAAAGCAGATGGGAGCCTCGCTGTGAAGGTATTGGCGCTGGATTCAGAGGGTAACTTTGTTCCCCTTCAGAATGCCGCCTCGCGACTTAGTACAAAAGTTGCATGCAGGAACCAATCTGCGATAACCTTTACAGCAGATCTCGAATCGAACTCAAGTTCCCCCAAAATGTCGGGCAGCTCGGCCTATGTTGCCATAGATAACTCCATGCTAGCCGGTACGCTTACCCGTGATGTAATCCTGGGGTTGAAGGGGGCATTCAGAGCAACTCCGACAGCCGATAGCCTCGGTGTTGGCACGTTCAATCAAAATCTTACCACGCTGCAGCGTGTCGGACCCATTCAGCGAACGCTAGAGAATATCTCTTCAGACGACTTTCAACGTCCACAAGGTATTTCCGCTCTCTATGCTTGCATCATTGCCGCCGCACGCGAGCTCGAAACGGGTAACGGCACCAAGTCGCTGATCATTGTTACCACCGCCGGCGATAATGCTTCGGCTGTTTGGAATTCACGCGATGTTGCCCGGTACCTTCGAGACAACAACATAGCAGCCCATATCATCCGCGTTGGATACGACATGGCATCTCATCCACTTCGGTATATATGCTCGGCCACTGGCGGCTGCTTGTATACCGTCGAAGAGGAAAACGTTGGAACGATCGGGGATATTATTCGTGAGATTCTGTATGCACAGCGTTGGAATTCGATAGTGTCCGTTCAGCCAGGTATAGAAGAAGTTGCCGACTGCGACAGTCCTTGGCTGCGTGTGGAGCTATCCGGCGACAGTCTACAGCAGCCAATTGCAGACTCAGCACTGCTGGTGCCTCGCGAGCTGCAGATAGCTACATCTCCGGCAATCGTTGCACTCTTCGATGACCAAACGGACAACGGTCTGCAGCAGTATTATCCCTTGCTGCTGTCAATTGCAGAACGCCTAACCGAGGACATCAATATGAAAATTGAACTCGTTGGGCATGTAGGGTCTGATGTGAAGGAGAACGCCGATTGGCGTGCTCTGGAACGTGCGGAAAACGTAAAGAACTTTCTTATCGTCAACGGCGTCCTCGATAAACAAATAATCACCCGAGGCGAAGGCAACCGCAAACCACGGTATTATTTTCAGGACGACGGCACACGCCGGCAACTCAACAACCGGGTCGAGGCCATTCTCATTGCCTCTGAACAGCGTCCATACACTGTTATCGTTGATCAAGTTAGCAATGAAGACGAAGCAACAAAGCAACGCTCAACGTGGATTGGACGCGACTTCCAAGTCTACTATGAGCCGGTCCTCGATAACGGCCAGGTGGCCTACCGAATAGTACTCTGGGGATTTCAATCCAAGGGGCTGGCAGAAGCAGCAGCATCGAAAATCAAGAAGCAATTCAAGCCGCGCTATACAATCGTAGAATAGAGCACGTCCGGGGACCTAAGCGTGCCGCGTCTCCTCGAGCCAGCGTTCAGCATCAATTGCTGCCATACATCCAGAGCCGGCGGCCGTAATGGCCTGGCGGTACACACTGTCCTGCGCGTCGCCGCATGCGAAGATGCCGGCAACATTTGTGTAGGAAGATTTACCCTGCGTTTTGATGTAGCCGACATCATCCATTTCAAGCATACCAGTAAACAGCGATGTATTCGGCTGATGTCCGATCGCTACAAAGGCACCGTCGGCGGCAACGTCTGTAACAACGTTGGTCTTGGTATCACGCACGCGTAGGTGAGTGAGTTTTTTCATACCGTTTTCAGCGCTGCCGAGGTATTCTTCGACAACTGCATTCAGAAGAAACTTGATCTTGGGATTAGCTTTGGCACGGTCTACCATGATCTTCGAAGCCCGGAAATCCTCGCGTCGGTGCACGATGGTTACTGTTTCGGCAAAGCGAGTCAGATAGTTAGCCTCTTCCATGGCAGTATCGCCCCCTCCAACAACAAAGACGTTCAGGCCCCGGAAGAAGAACCCATCGCACGTAGCACATGCACTGACACCAAATCCCATGTATTCCTGCTCGCCGGGCGCACCCAAGAGTTTGGCTGTAGCACCTGTGGCAACGATCACTGCGTCGGCTGTTGTGGCCTCTCCCTTTTCGTTCATCAGCACGAATGGACGCTTCGAGGCATCGACATTTGTCACAAGTTCGTACTTCGAGACTGCACCGAATCGATGGGCCTGCTTTCGAAAAACCTCCATCAATTCAGGTCCCATGATGCCATGCTCGAACCCGGGATAGTTCTCAACTTCCGTGGTGATCGTAAGCTGTCCACCTGGTTGTGTACCTTCAAAGATTACCACGCCCAGATTGGCACGGCTAGCATAGAGTGCAGCGGTAAAGCCTGCCGGACCCGATCCAATGATTGCTATGTCTGTGTGAGTCATAATGGTCTCATTCTGATTCGTTAGTTGCAGCGCCGAGTAGCATTCGTGCATTCCGTTGCAGTCCGGCAAGCTTCGGTCGTTTAAGCGGGCTTTGACGGAAGCGCTCGACAAATGTTTCGGGCTGCAAAGTTACAATCTGTTCCGGATCCACATTGGCCTGCCCCAGGCGAGCTTCAAAGCGTTGCTCCGTCGTGGGCTGCTGGAACCGATTCCACGGACATACATCCTGACAAACATCGCATCCGAAGAACCAACCGTCGAGGTTTTCAACAATCGGCAATGGGAAATCAACATCCTGCTTTGTCTCAATAGTCCAGTACGAGATGCACTTTGTTGCATCAACAACCGCTGGCGCTACGATTGCAGATGTAGGACAGGAATCCAAGCATGCAGTGCACGACCCGCAATAGTCCTGCATTGGGACATCAGGCACGAGATCTGCCGTTGTGATAACAACGCCAAGAAAGAACCAACTTCCAATATCACGTCGAATGATGTTGCCGTTTTTACCCTGCCAGCCTATTCCAGAACGCACTGCCCAGGCCTTTTCAAGAACGGGGCCTGTGTCGGTGTATCTGCGGGAGACACTTCCTGGCATAAGATTCGAGATGCTCTCTGTCAGTGCATCAAGCATTGGCGGAAGTACGAAATGGTAATCATCGCCCCATGCATAGCGAGCTATCTTACCGATGCTCTCATGCTTGCTGGGTGTGTAATAGTTCTTGGCTACAACGATCACACTCTGAGCGCCAGGCACGATAGCAGAGACATCCCTGCGGGCATCCATGTTGCGCTCCATGTAACTCATTGAGCCATGATAGCCTCGCTCGATCCATTCCTTGTAGTTGTCGAACTCACTGGAGAGGGGCTCTGCGCTTGCAACTCCAATGGCGTCAAAACCGAGCTCTAAGGCCAGGGATCGTATGCGCTGTGTAAGCTCGCCTCGTTCCATCTGCAAGCTACCGAGAGGGTGCGTCCAAGGTTGCTATTGCCTTGTCGATGTCATGTGCAGTTGCAATGCGGACGTCTGCATGCACCAGCTCCTCGGCCGTACCATAGCCATAGAGAACGCCGATGTTGGCAACTCCATTGGCGCGTGCGCCGTCGATGTCGTGATGACGATCGCCGACCATAACCACGTCGTGCGCGGATGCTTGCTCCTGTGCAAGGATATGTCGTATCAGGTCGCGCTTTTCAACATTGGTGCCGTCGAGTTCAGAACCATAGACGTGATGGATGAATTGACGTAGACTCGATGCCTCGATCACCTCCCGTGCATACTCATGAGCCTTGGCTGTTGCCACTGAGATACGGGCACCAGACGCGCTTAACCTTGAAAGCATTTCTACAACGCCGTCGTAGATATCGTACTCAAACATTGGGCCGTCGCGATAGATGTGACGGTAAGTTGCAACAGCATGCTCGAGGCGCAGCCTGTCTGTCGTTTGAAGGTAATGTTCGAAGATCTTCCATAATGATGCACCAAGACACCACGTAAAGTCATGATCGTCAGCAACCGACATGTTCGAATCTTCAAGCGCCAGACGCAGCGAGTGTACGATGCCGCGTCGCGAATCTATAAGCGTACCATCAAGATCGAACAGGATCAGCGTGGGTTTCATACCGGTTACTCAATCTCATCATTGGTGATCATGACT
>JBEBCJ010000003.1:0-6705 GCA_041157865.1 Bacteroidota bacterium | reverse complement strand
TTCGCTTGTGATGATCTGCAATGATCTCGAAAATGTTCAGTGGAACATCGCCATAGAAGCTTGCGCTTGCCTGATCGCGCAGTGCCTGCACGATCATGGATGCTGTCTCGACAACCTTTTGGTGATCGAGCACCCAAACCTCTTTGAGGCGCGCAAGCACGTCCATGAAGCCAAGGCGATTCCCAACTGAATAGCGTGCGAAGTACGTTCCGGCGAAGAATGGACGCTTTTCGGCGTCCATGATGATACTAAGGGGCCAGCCGCCGTGTCCGGTTAGCGTCTGGCACACGTCCATGCACATTGCGTCAACGTCGGGCCGTTCTTCACGGTCGACCTTGATGCTGATGAAGTTGTTATTCAGATACTCGGCAACGGCATCGTCTTCGAACGACTCGCGCTCCATCACATGACACCAGTGACATGTGGCGTAGCCGATACTTACGAAGACGGGCTTGTTCTCTAACCGAGCTCGTTCGAATGCCTCGTCACACCATGGATACCAATCCACGGGATTGTAGGCATGCTGCAAGAGGTATGGCGATTGCTCGTTGGCGAGCCGGTTCGGCGTCCGGTTACCCAGCATAAACCTTGGAGATGATCGGGATCAGGTATTCGTTGAATGCCCGGTCCATATCAAAGTCCGGCTTCCATCCCCAATCACGTCGCGCAGCAGAATCATTCACGTCGCCGCACCATGAATCAACAATGGCCTGACGTTGCGGATGCGGTGCATACGTGATCTCGGCACTTGGGAAGGCCGACTTGACCTTGACGGCGATCTCTTCTGCTGATGGCGAGAATGCTCCGATATTATAAACGCGCTGTGTAAGGTTTTCCATTGGCGCTGCGGCAAGATCCAACAGCGCTTTGACGCCATCCGGCATTGCCATGAACGGAATGCGAGCGTCTGGACGTACGAAACATGCATACGCTTTGCCCTGCGCTGCAGCGTGGATCATCTCTGGTGCGTAGTCGCTCGTGCCACCTGTTGGAACCGTTGTGGCCGAGATAAGCCCTGGGAAGCGGAGCGCACGGAAGTCAAGGACCTTGGCGCCGCGCTCATCGGTAAGCTGACCAAATCGATCGCTCATGTATGCGCCAAGCTGCTCGCAGTAGACCTTGTTGATGCCGTACATCGTTGATGGCTGCAGGTGCTCAAATTCTGTTACCGCGCCAGCATTATTTTTTTCTTCGATGCTCTTCATACCGTAAACGGCGATTGTGCTCGGGAACAAGAACTTCACGGCCCTTCCTGTGCGAGTACCGATGCGACGAGCCATCATCAAGAGCCCCATTGTGCCGTTCACGTTAACATTATGGGCCCGCTCGGGATTTTTCTCGGAGCTTGTCGACAGCAGTGCCGCAAGATGATAGATCTCATCGATGTCATGCTGCTCAAGTTGAGCAACAATGTTCGGATCAGATACATCGCCCTGCACACTCACGTGCACATGCTTTGCAAGACCTTCGCCAAGGGGCGCAAGATCTAGAGCAATGATCTTGCGATCTGGTTGTGAAGAAAGTGTCTCAAGGAGACTGTGTCCGATTTCGCCGTTGGCGCCAGTGATGAGTGTCGTAATCATAGGGGCGCAAAATACGCTTCACCGTGCTTACGACGTATACACGGGAGAATACCAACGGACATACTCGAGCAGTCCCTGCTGCTGCCACATAAATGACTGATCAAAACCGGGGAACCGACGTCGTAGCGCCGCATATTGATGAATTGATGGTACTGACCAAAACCACTGGAACAAGACAATGAGATGGGCATCAGATGCCACTGCGCAGCAACAAGGAAAAACCACATTCATGAGAATCTCGCGTCGCAGCGATCGCCCCTCAACGGCTATGCGCTGGAGTTCGCCGTTGCGAATTGCCTCAAGTAGACCTGTAGGCGAGTATGAATTGATTGTGATCGCTAGCTGTCCGAGAGGCGAATCGGCGATTGCAAGCCGCAGGTGCTGATGTACCTCGGTCGAGATCGGGTGACTTTTACGCTGAGTCATGCGATCGAACCATTCATCAGTTAGTGCCCGCAGGGCCTCGCGCATACCGAGCCGTTCTATCGTTCGCCTGGCACGTTCTGTGTGCCTACTGAGTCGAACGCAGGCTGCTCGCTGCAGTTCATCAACATGGTCGGCCGCCGGTACAATGGGCATTGGTGTTGAGCGAATGCATCGCATGAGATCCGAAACTGAGACAACAATCGTCCATGGAATCTGCGGCACAGGCTTATCGTCATCAATCACAACATGCAATGCAACACCTGCATAGCGTCGGTCGGCCCAGTGCTGATGCACATGCCAATCGGAACTTCGCACATGAAACTCTCCTGAGGCCACTCGAACTATACCCTCAAAGAGAAGGGCCATGCCCGCATAGTCGGGCCCAGCGTGCACGTTCAGTATGCCAGGTGACAGCACCTGCACGATTTGTCCGTTGGTAGTGCGCCATCGACGGCGTGTATCAGCCAGCACTCTGTGCGCTGCCTTCTGCAGCACCCGTTCTGGAAACGTTTCGATGTTCATGATGTACCTCCACTACATCGTGTGCGATGCAGTGGTAAACGTGACATCAACGCCGAAACTTTTACTGCGTCATAATCTGATTGTATTCAGTCGCAAGGCGCGTTATTGTCTCCATACAAGACTCTGTAGCATCAGCATAGAGCAGACCACGGGAAACATTGAATACTGCTGGCCCCTTGGCATTTGCAGCAACCGTGGTTTGTGCATCACCGCCCTGTGTTCCGATGCCGGGAATCAGCAACGGCACCTCCGGATACTTCCTGCGGAGCATTGCCAATTCCTCTGCGTTGGTTGCTCCAACCACAAAGCCAACATCGCCATTTCGTGGCCATCCAAGAACCGAATTCATAACGAGCTCGTATAGGGGCATCTCGCCAATGAGCTGACGTTGAAAATCATGCGAACCTGGGTTGGACGTAAGTGCCAGAACATAGACCATTTTTCCGGGCACGTCCAGAAATGGGCCCACGGAGTCGCGTCCCATGTACGGCGAAACTGTGATTGCATCTGCCTTAAGATCATCAAACACCGCCTTTGCATACGCAGCCGACGTATTCCCTATGTCGCCGCGCTTTGCGTCAGCTATCACATACGCATCGCCAATGCGCTCGCGGATGGCATACATTGCGTCAATTCCAGCCCTTCCATATTGCTCATAGAAGGCAAGATTCAGCTTGTAAGACGAGGCAACACCCTTCGTGGCATCCACCACATCACAGCCAAATCGTTGCAGATCAACGACTTGCTTTTTGTAAGGGGCTGGCAGCTTTTCGATATCAAGATCGAGGCCAACACAGAGTCCGGTACGAGGTTTCATCAGGGGCAAAGATAGGATGTAACAATTTTCAAAACGCTACGTCTGTGCTCTTGTCCCCTCATAGACGTGTGGCCGATCCCCCAGATCCCGGCTCCAAGCCCAAGGCCACACGATCACCACAGATGCCCGAGCACAGCAATCCCCCTCCCCAGCTGGCCGGGCATCTCTATTAGAGTGCAGAGTGGTGAGTGGTGAGTGGTGAGTGGTGAGTAGTGAGTAGCGAGCAGCGAGTAGCGAGTAGCGAGTGGTTTTCCATACTTTCGTAGCTCACGATTAACGGCAATACTACCCTATGAACAACGTTCGCCCCTTTCTCGCGATTTCTTTCGCCGCAGCACTGCTTTTTGGCTGTGGGTCCAGCACTCCATCCCAACAATCGATGGCAGGTGCAGATAGGCCCTCAGATAAGGACAAAGACAAGAAGATCAAGGCCTATGACAAGGTGATCACCAAAGAAGCCGTCTCCGATTCGGGCATGTTCGTAGTGCACCGCATTGATGAGAAGTTTTTCTATGAGATCCCGAAATCGATGTTGGGCAAGGAACTGCTTCTTGTAAGCCGCATTGCTAAGACTCCGCAGGTTGGATACGGCGGCGAAGAGAGCAATACAGAGGTTGTACGTTGGGAGCGCAAGTACGATAAAATCTTGCTTCGTACGATCTCGTATGTGAATGTGGCATCAGATTCGATGCCGATTTCGCGTGCAGTCAAGAACGCCAACTTCGAAGAGATCATCAAGGCATTTCCAATTCAGGCCTACAACAAAGACTCATCAAGCGTTGTAATCGACGTAACAGACATGTTCGTTGGCGATGTTGGTATCCTTACACCGAACCGTGGGATTCGCTCGCAATACAAGATCGGCGGACTCGACAGAGATCGCTCATATGTGGAGTATATCAAGAGCTTCCCAACGAATGTTGAAGTTGAAAACGTTGTTACCTTCTCATCCGAAAGTCCATCGCAAAACTCAGCATCGAAGACGATGTCGTTTACGATGCATCATTCAATGGTAATGCTGCCTGAAAAGCCGATGATGCCTCGTCTTGCAGACCCGCGGGTTGGCTTCTTCTCTCTCGATCAGACAGATTACTCACGTCCGGAACCAGAGGCTGTTAATCGCGAGTACATCCTGCGTTGGCGTTTAGAACCCAAGGACACCGCAGCATTCCTGCGCGGCGAGCTGGTTGAGCCAATCAAGCCGATCACCTATTACATCGATCCTGCAACTCCCATCCAATGGCGCAAGTGGCTGAAAAAGGGCGTCGAAGCTTGGAACCCGGCCTTCGAAAAAGCTGGATTCAAGAATGCTGTGCAGTGTCTCGAGCCCCCTTCCCCAGAGCAAGACCCAGATTTCTCGCCTGAAGACGCTCGCTACAGTGTGATTCGATACTATCCGTCGCCTATCGAGAATGCATACGGACCCAACATTCACGACCCACGTACGGGCGAGATTCTTGAATCGGATATCGGCTGGTTCCACAACATCATGAAGCTTCAGACAGGCTGGTTCTTTGCGCAAGCTGTGAGCGATCCGAAGTCGCGTGTGCTCCCATATTCTGATTCACTTATGGGTGAACTGATATCATTTGTTGCCGCACATGAGTTTGGTCATACCATCGGCATGCCCCACAACATGAAAGCCTCGAGTGCCTACCCTGTTGATTCCATGCGCTCGAAGACATTCTGTGCCAAGTATGGTACTGCGCCCACGATCATGGACTATGCCCGCTATAACTATATCGCTCAGCCAGGTGATGATGTCGATGTAATGCCGAAGGTTGGACCCTACGACGACTGGGCCGTTCGATGGGGCTACCGTCCGATCATTGGTGCGAAAACCTCCGACGAAGAACTCGACACACTTCGCGCGTGGGCAACAGAGGCAGAGAAGAATCCATACCTGCGCTTTGGCGCGCAGCAGTGGATGGTAATGGATCCAACGGCGCAGACAGAAGACCTTGGCGACGATGCGATCAAAGCCGGGTCATATGGCATAGCTAACCTCAAGCGCGCCATGGGTTATGTGTACGATGCAACGTACAAGCCGGGTGAGGACTTCCGCATGCTTTCAGACGCATATGATGATCTCATCGGCCAATGGTCGCGCGAGATGGGTCACGTGGCCAACATCCCCGGTGGTGTTGTCATCGAGCGAAAGGTGCATGGATCGAACGGGCCTCAGTACTCGATGGTGCCAAAGGGACGTCAGCGCGAGGCCATTAGCTTCTTGCGCGACAACGTCTTTATCACGCCCATGTGGCTTCTTGACGAACGCATTGCACAACTGCTTACGCCAACTGATGTAGCTCAGCGCCTATCGTCATTGCAGACGCGCATGCTCCGCACAGTTATATCGTCTGACAAGCTTACACGCCTCATGGATCAGCAGACGCGATTTGGAGCCGATGCATACAGTGTAAACGAACTCTTCGATGATGTCGAGCCTGCCATCTTCACTGAACTTGCTACAAAAGCCCCTTGCGATTTCTACCGTCGAGCGCTGCAACGTACATTCGTTCAGGAACTCATTGACAAGTCTTCAAAGCCGGTTTCTTCCGGCGATGGATTCATGGTCTTTATGCGTGGACCAAGCACCTACGGAACCGACGTACGCGCTATCTGCCGTGCCCGACTCCGCACGATGCTTAAGAAGCTGCAGGGGGCCCGCACAGCAGATGCGATGACGCAGGCACATTACGACGACCTAGCTATGCAGATCAAACTTGCGCTTGAGGAAAAGCTCGACTAATGAAGCAGCACACCAAGGTTGTATGGCTTGGCTACGCAAGCGTATTCCTCTCCATCGTCTGGGGTGTTGGTATCATAGCCGCGATATGGGCACGCCACATAGATCATCATCTGAGGTTTGCCGGTGAACAATCAGTGGCTGCTCAGAGGGACATCAAGGGCGGACGTTTCCTTTACCGTCTGGGATTTATGCTTAACAGTATCGTTCTCATTACGATACTTTGGATATTCCTCTCAACATGGGTCTTCTAACGATATGACGAATCTGTATCCGTGGCTCGGTCTGCTGCTGCGCGCGTGCGTTGGTGGCTACTTTGTCTTTGCGGCAGTACCGAAAATTATTGAGCCTCTAGCCTTTGCGACATCGATCGCCCATTATGGAATCATGCCGAACTGGACTGTCAACGGTTATGCGCTGGTTGTGTCTTGGCTGGAGCTTGTGGCTGGCATTGCCCTCGTTGCCGGATTTCGCGTGCGTGTAAGTGCTGCAATCTGCGGCGTGCTTCTGGTGATGTTTACACTTGCCGTTGCCTATGCGGTGCTGCTTGGACTGAAGATCGACTGCGGATGTTTTGGCTCGCAAGGGGGCGACGAAGTTAGCTGGCT
>JBEBCJ010000002.1:0-2883 GCA_041157865.1 Bacteroidota bacterium | reverse complement strand
TCTGTTGTTTCTGGGATGAACGGCTCAAGTGAGCGCTCGGCCAAGTCACCGTGACCTGTCTCACGACGGCTCGTAGCACCGAAGCGTCCCGTCTCACCTGTTGAGAATGGCGGGAAGTTATAGTGCAGCATATAGCCGATCTCATACGTTGGCAGAAGGCCATCGATGAGCTGCATGTCTTTCTTTGTACCGAGTGTTACTGTTGTAAGAGACTGTGTTTCGCCACGCGTAAAGAGTGCCGAGCCATGCGTGCGGGGGAGCACGCCAGTTTCAACAGTGATTGGACGGATCTGCGTGGTCGTACGGCCATCGAGACGACGTCCTTCTTGAAGGATCATCTCACGCATTTCGCGCGCTTCGATCTTCTTCACGATGCCACCGATAAGCTTATCGACCTTCACATCGGCATAAGCTTCTGGATTAGCGGCAACTACTGCAGCAACAGCGTTCGTTGCAAGAGCCTTGACTTCCGTGCGGAAAGCAGAGCGCTGTTCCTTGGAAGACTCAATACGGATCTGCTTCTGAATCGGAGCAACGATTGCAGCCTCGATAGCTGCAACAATCTCTGCAGGGGGCTCGTTGGATACTGCTGCTCGCTTTGTTATCGTGAGCATATCCATGAGCTCGCGCTGCATAGCATTGATCTCACGAATCCAATTGTGTGCGAATTCCATTGCTGCAACGAAATCATTCTCTGAGATTTCCTTGCTTGATCCTTCGACCATCACGATCGATGAATCTGATCCGGCAACGATGATATCGAGATCCGATTCCTTGATCTGCGAAAATGTTGGATTGATCACGAACTCGCCATTAACGCGACCAACGCGTACTTCTGCGATCGGCCCCTTGAACGGGATGTCACTGATCATCAAGGCCGCAGATGCACCGATTGTACCGAGTACATCCGGCTCGTTCTCCATGTCGTAGGAGTAAACGGTTGCGATCACTTGTGTGTCGTTGCGCCATTCTTTTGGGAAGAGCGGACGCAGCGGACGGTCCATAAGACGTGAAGAGAGAACCTCTTTATTCGTTGGACGTCCTTCACGACGGAAGAAACCACCCGGAATCTTGCCGGAAGAAGCAAGCTTTTCGCGGTATTCACAGGTGAGTGGAAGAAAATCGATGTCTGGCTTTGGCTCTGCACTCGCATTTGCCGTAACCAACACCATTGTCTCGCCGTAGGTCAGCATGACCGCCCCGGCAGAGAGCTTGGCAAACCGACCTGTCTCAATGATCAGATCTTTGCCGTTGATGGTCCGTTTTACAGACTTCATAGATGCTCCTGTATGTTCTACAGAAATGAACGAGAATGTGTTCTCGGCATCGCGGTCAACCATCACTCCTTGTCAGGGGGCTTGCACAAAAAGCCCTTTGACAAAGAGTGCCACGATACCGACCGTTAGTTGGTGCCCAGAGGCACATTAGAAGGGTGGCGGAATCAGTACCTGTTCCGCCACCACAAGAGAATAGACTTACTTACGCAGACCAAGCGCAGCGATGATTTCGCGATAGCGCTTAAGGTCGTTCTTCATCAGGTATGAAAGCAGATTTTTACGCTTTGCAACCAGCATGATAAGACCGCGACGTGAGTGGTGATCTTTCTTGTGCTGCTCGGCGTGTCCTGACAAAGCCTTGATGTGCTCTGTAAGAAGCGCGATTTGAACTTCTGGCTTACCAGTGTTCGCAGATGAACCGCCGTATTGGGCGACAATCTCTGCTTTGCGTTCTTTGGAGATCATGAGTTCCTCCGTTGTTGAATATGTTGTTGATAGATGATTGTTTGTTGCTTGTCTGTCTCGAGCTGTGCAAGGAATTCCTCACGCGACTCGAACTTTTGCTCATTGCGAAGCCGTTTATGAAACTTCACGTCGAGCATTGTATCGTAAATGTCGTTGTCGAATTGAAGAACGTGAACTTCGAGAGTAGGCGTTGTTTCTGCTGTAAACGTCGGCCGTACTCCAATGTTTGCCATGCCGACTACCTCTACACCGTCGATGATGGCACTAACCACATAAACGCCGTTTGCAGGTAGCAGCTTGTTGACGTCGGTTGGTTGAACATTCGCAGTCGGGATACCCAGGGTTCGCCCCCTGCCATCTCCTTGAACAACTCTGCCGCGCACTGTATATGGCGCGCCAAGCATTTCTTCTGCAAGCTCAACATTGCCTGCCTTAAGTGTGGCACGCACGAGCGTGCTGCTAACAACGAACTCGCCTGTCTGCAGCGGCGGTATACGCTCTACTGCAAAACCATACTCTTTGCCAAGATGCAGCAACAGCTCTTCATTACCGCCACGATCCTTACCAAAGGCATGATCGTGACCAATGAAGAAATGTTGCACATCTATCATTGTAGTCAATTGTTTGATAAACGCATCTGCAGGTGTCTGTGCAAACTCACGCGTAAAAGGAATGATTACCACATCGTCTACGCCAACCTGTGCAAGTCGCTCACATCGCTCGTCGATGGTGGTAAGCAATGCAAGGGGCTCGCGTCCTGGGCGCGACAGAACGATCTGCGGATGCGGATCAAAAGTTACGACGACGACTCGCAGTCCTTCCGCATCAGCAACTTTTCGCATAAGTGAGATAACGCCCTGATGGCCGCGATGAACACCATCGAATGTTCCCACGGTGATACACGCTTTTTGCTTGTGCGTCCATGTATCCCTACCAAAGGTTAGAACGTTCATGAGGCAACCTCGTTGGTAAGTGCCTCTCGAATCTCGTTGATGGTAAGTGCTGCATCGGCAGAAAAACCACCACTTCGAGTTCTGCGCAATGTCCAGACATATCCGCCACAACCAAGCATGATCCCGAGATCTCGAGCTATTGAGCGTATGTATGTTCCCTTTGAGCATGTGATACGGCACTGCACATG
>JBEBCJ010000001.1:0-9621 GCA_041157865.1 Bacteroidota bacterium | reverse complement strand
CGCCTGATGCTTCAAGCCCGTTGTCAAGGGCGAAGCGCACTATACATCGTGATCCGTTACCACACATCATGCCGTGCGAGCCGTCAGGGTTGTTAAAGTCTGCAAAGATGTGATCCGACCTCATCGACCTAAGAAGAAGAACGCCCTCGATCGTCTTACCATCCTTGCGGGGATTGTTAACGATGATGCCCTGGATGCTATCGGGTCGTAGATCCTGGCGCAGGCCTTGGGCATCGGCAACAAGAAAGCAGTTGCCTGCACCGCTCATGTGGATGAACCTCACGTACTCAACTCCAGCAGACTCGATAACGCTTCGTGGATATTGCCGTTAGTAGCAATGATGCTGTTTCTCGAGAGGGCAAACGGCACACCGGCATAATGCGTAACACATCCGCCGGATTCCTGAACAAGCAGCACGCCAGCGGCCATATCCCAAGGCTGAAGAATCGACTCCCAAAAACCATCGAACCTACCTGCCGCGGTATATGCAAGGTCTAAGGCGGCACTGCCGAGTCTGCGCACCGGTAGCCCCTTACCTACAACTGCAGCGAATTGATCGATACAACCAAGGGGATTATCTGCTACGTTGTAGGGGAACCCAGTAACGAGAATCGAATCCTCAAGGTGTTGGGTTGATGATACGCGCAACGAACTTCCGTTCAGGTATGCGCCGCCCATGGACAGAGCTGAAAACATCTCGTTAGTAAGTGGGTTGTAGATAGCCCCGCATACGATCGTATCATGCATCACAGCAGCAATTGAGACGCAGAAAATCGGGATGCCGTGTGCAAAGTTCACCGTGCCGTCTAAGGGGTCGATAACCCATGTAAGATTGTTACCATTCTGCTCTTGTCCCGATTCTTCGGCCAAGAAGCTTGCCTCCGGAGTACGGGACTTTAGGTGATGGATAATGGCCGATTCAGCGCGCAGATCATACTCGGTTACAAGGTTATGCATGCCCTCTTTCGACTCGGCTAAGAGCGGCTTGCCAAAACCCTCGCGAAGAATTGTTCCTGCGATGTGTGCTGCCTCCTCGGCAAAGTGCAGCAGGTCGGATGGATTATGGTGTATCATCCAAGAATTGTGTTTGCTTCAACTCTGATCATGCCTGCTAGCGTATGCAGCCTTGGGTTATTGGATGCTTCAGCAATAGGCAGGTAGCGCTCCAGGGTATTCGAAAGGTACACTACAGGATTACGTTTTAGATTAAACGAGATGCACCGCACGTTGTCCAGTCGCGCCGCGAGCTTGATCATCATGCAGTCATGACTCGACTTTTTGAGGCGAGCAACGTATTGGAGATCGATGTTGTCCGGATCTGACTTGGCTTTTGCCAGGTCTTTTGTGAGCGTCTCAACCACATAGGCTACGTAAGAGCCGAAATTGTATTCGAGAACGTCTCTGGTGATCTTCGTTGAATCTTCCAGCACGTCGTGCAAGAATGCCGCAGTGATAAGATCCGTGTCATATGCCCCGAGCTCGTCCATGAGAATGCGGGCGGTACGGGCAATATGATCGAAAAATGGTGTGCCGTCATTGCGAAGCTGTCCAGCGTGCACCGAGCGAGCCATCTCGTAGGCATCGATGATGCGGTTCACGTGGATGGGATCTCCGTGGGCAACGATGCGTTCTTCCACCTCCGAGATCGTAAGGCTCCGCTGATTAGATGGTGTAGATGAAAGCTCCATGATCTATTACTTCGAAGGCGCGCGTCGTTTGGTCATCAACTCGCGAGCGCCCGACAGTGAAATGTCTGAAACATCATCCCCACTGAGCAGTTTGGCCACCTCAATCAGTGCTTCATCGTTGCTGATCATTTGCGCTTCTACCAACGTTGTGTCTGCGTTGGACTTCTTTGTGATTCGTACGAACGCATCTGCAAGCGATGCGATCTGCGGCAAGTGTGTGATGCAGACGATCTGCTGCGATGATGAAATCTGTTTCATGACGTCGCCTACGATGCGTGCGATGCGACCGCTGATTCCTGTGTCGATCTCGTCGAAGACCATGGTGCCGAATGACGATGAGGAGCTGAGCGAGCGTTTTATCGATAGCATTACGCGCGATAGCTCTCCACCTGAAGCAACTTTGCTCAGTTGTCGAAGGGGCTCACCCGCGTTGCTGCTGAACAAGAACTCAATATTGTCGGCACCTGTGGGACCAATCGGTGCCGCCGACATTTCAATAGAGAAGGTCGTCGACGGCATCCCCATCTCTTGTAGCCCGGCTTGAATATCCCGCGACAGCGCCTTTGCACTCGTACTTCGTTGTTTGTGCAGTTTGCCCGCGATAAGCTCGGCGTCGTTGCGCAGTTTGGCAAGCTGTTCTTCGCGGCCGGTGATTGCCTCTTCGAGGTTCTCCAGGATACTTAGCTCCTCTCCGACGCGCTCCTGCTGTTCGATTGCCAATTGCAGGGAACCATACTTACGAACAAGACGCTGCAGCTGTGCGAGCCTATGACGCAGCTCCTCAATCCGCTCGGGACTTGCAGAATCTGGATCAGCAAGTGGCGCAACAGCACCTGCGATCTCTTTGCATACGATCAGGGCAGATTCTATATCGTTGGCGGCAGACACAAGGCTCGAGTCGTATGCTGATAGCTCAACAACAAGATCCTTTGCCTCTCTCAATAAGTCATAGGCAGAGCGATCTGCAGCATACAGCGCATCACGAGCTCGCATCGCTGCTGCCAGAACGTGCTCTTGGGCTTCGGCGCGGCGGAGCTCCTCTGATACGCGTGTGTCCTCATCCGGTTGTGGACCTACGGAAGAGATCTCGTCGCGTAAAAAATTCAGTCGCACACGGTCGGCATCCGCATCGCGGGCGCGCCTTCGAGTGTTCTGCAACTCATCTTCACAAGTGCGCATACGATCGTAGGCTGTTTTCATCTCGAGCCTCAACTCGGCATATGTCCCAGCAAACTTATCCAGGATGTCGCGATGCGATCTGGCAGCCAACAGTCCGTGCGTGTCGTGTTGACCATGAAAATCGATCAAAAACGATGAGAGTTCGCGAACAATGGGAAGCTGCGTGGGCGTGTCATTAACAAAGCACCGGGACGTACCGGAAGAGGAAACTTCGCGTCGAATGACAACATCCGGGTTGTCCCAGACTAGGTCATGGTCGGCCAGTGAGTTTCGAAGTTGTTCGGATACGTCGGAAAACGTTGCTTCGATGATGGCCTTTTTTTGCCCCTTTCGCACGATCTCTGCCGTGGCACGTTCGCCAAGTGCGATGGCCAGCGCATCGATCACGATAGACTTACCAGCCCCGGTCTCTCCGAGAAAGACCGTTAGCCCCTTGCTCAATTCCAATTCTACATGGTCGATGAGCGCAAATGACTGTATGGTCAATCGTTTGAGCATGTGTCGTCCTTACAGACGTGTAAGCCGGGTTTGAAAGAGTTTATACGCACCGTACAGTGCTGCGGCGAACAAGACGATCCCCGCTATCAGGTGCACCTGCTGTCCAACAACTACGATCGAGATCGTGAGTAGATAGGTAACAACAATCAGGAGCAGAATCCAAAGTGCTGCCATGAGACACCTCGTTCTTAAGTGGATGAAGAGCTGTGAGCAGCAATATACTGAGCATAGCGTGCTGTAAATGAGTCGATGTTGTCGCCTGATACACGAACCGCCAGCTCCACGCCGTGGTCAAGGTCAGTGCGTTGCAGGATCTCGACGTCGGCATACAAACGCGATAAAACCTGCATACTTTGATAGGGTACGAGTAATGTCCGCACAATTGAAGACTCCTCGTAGGTCGTCTGCATCGCCTCGAGAAGACGCAGAAGGTTGAGTCCGCGATGCGCGCTCACGAATACGCACCCGGGAGTCTCTGCCTCAGCATCGTGCAGGACGTGCTGATCGGCGACAACGTCGATCTTGTTGAAAACAACGATCGTTGGAGTCTGTTCAGCACCAAGATTCTTAAGTGTATCCTCGACCACTGCCATATGGTCTCGGTAGTGGGGGTTGGATATATCCACCACATGAAGAATAATATCGGCCTCGAGTGTCTCGGAGAGTGTTGACCGAAACGACGCGACGAGCTGCGCCGGCAGTTTGCGAATAAAGCCAACAGTATCCGAGATCAACGCGCGTTGTCCGCTTGGCAGCGAAAACGACCGCACGGTAGTGTCTAACGTAGCAAAGAGCTGGTCTTGGATGTAGACGTCGGCATTTGTCAGCACTCGCAGCAGCGATGATTTGCCGGCATTCGTGTAGCCTACAAGCGCAAAGCGCGGCAAGCCCTCGCGACCCTTACGCTGAACAATGCGTTGTTTGTCGATCTCGAGCAGCTTTTCCCTTAGCCGTTGCATTCGTCCTCGATACATTCGACGGTCGGTTTCGATTTGTGTCTCGCCCGGACCCTTGGTACCAACTCCACCGAATTGCTTGGACAGGTGCGTCCACATGCGGGTTAGTCGCGGCAACAAATACTCCAGCTGAGCCAACTCGACCTGCGTGCGCGCCTCGACCGTTCGGGCATGTGCAGCAAAAATGTCCAGGATAACGCCGCTGCGGTCGAGAACCTTGACTTTAAGCTCCTCCTCCAGGTTGCGCACTTGAGCTGGCGAGAGTTCATCGTCGAAGACCACCATTTCCGGTGTCTTCGTCTCGATAAGCTCTTTGAGCTCCTGAACCTTGCCTTTCCCAAATGCCGTTGAAAGGTCGGCACGGTCACGCTCCTGCGTCATGCGGGCACAAACATCTGCACCTGCTGTGTCGAGTAAGAGCTCCAACTCATCGAGGTGCTCTTCAACGATGTCGGGATCAGCCCCTTTTTTAATGACTGCCGCAATGATGGCCTTTTCTCGCGGCCGCAGACCTACGTCGTGCACAAGTTCCTTGTATGAAAATGTTGGATGCAAATTTACGTTCCTCCAGCTGCATGGACCGGTTGGAGTTAGATTTGGGGATAATGTTGCGAATCATTCTACTACATCTACTGCTGCTGCCGGGCCTGCTGCTGCCCCAGGATGGTGCTGGTCCCGAGATCCCGATTATACTCGAGCATGCAGACTCAATCGTTGGCAAAGGGGCTTTCGAATCCTCGGTGCGTACGTTTTATGGTAATGTGCGATTTCAGCAGGGCAACGTGACAGGCAGATGTGATCGGGCCATCCATAACACGTCGGCAAATGTCGTAGAGCTCTTTGGTAACGTGGTTATTATGCAGGGGGCTCTAACCATGCGTGCTCCAGAGGTGCGCTATAACGGAAACAGATACCTCGCAGTAGCTCCAAAAGGCGTACGTGTAGAGCAGAGGGGGCAGATCGTTGATGCTCGCAAGGGTGAGTACAGCACGACATCCCACATCGCTAAGTTCTATGGTGATGTGGTTATGCGGGATGACACAACGCGTATCAATGGTGATACGATGGTGGTCGACCGCGATGCCGACACAATGGTCGCCGTTGGCAATGTTGTTGGGTTCGATTCAACAGACAATGCCTGGTTCGAGTCCGATCGGGCACGCCGCGATGCAACATCTGGCGAGCTGATGCTTGTCGGCAATGCGCAGATGTGGAACTGGGACGATGACGCCGACGTCGATACTCTGTATGTATCGGCAGATACTCTCTATGCAATAAGGTCTGAGCAGAACGCAAGTAGGTCGATGGATGCCCGCGGACGCGCATCAATGATACGTGGGAACACCTCGGCGAGGGCTGGAAGCATCACCTACACCGATGTATCTCAAGAGCTAACGCTTCGCGATCAGCCATACGTCTGGTCCGACTCGATGGCATTTGCAGCGGGAGCCATCACGGCAACCATGCCAGCTAGGCGGCTTGAGTCAATTATGGGCGTAGGCAAAGCTATTCTGATATCAAAAGTTCCAACCATCCAGACCGAGCGATACGATCAGATCGCTGGCGATGTCATTGATCTTGCATTCGAGCAGGATTCGCTTCGTTCAATTCTTGCCCGAGGCAGCGCACAAAGTGTGACCTTCAGAGGTGAAGGCTCTGAGCAGGACGGTCTTGCAAAGGTTGCCTGCGACAGTATTCGGGCGGCTTTCGACCAAGGGCAGCTTTCGGATGTTTTCTGGCTAGGTGGCATAGCAGGCGAACATCATCCAGAACAACTCGTAACTGGACGGGAACAGCAGTTCTTGCTGCCAAGCTTTCAGTGGCGCAGTGATCGTCCAGTGCGGAGGCGTCCGCGGACACAGATTCTTCGCTAAGTTTTGTAACATGCAGCTGTCTGCTGCCGTCACTCACCGAAACAGGTTGGCCCCTTGCACCAACTGCGAAGCATACTTGTACTAGCATGCCTGCTGGCCTGCGCAACCAGCATGGCGCAGGTCGAAAGAGTCTTGCCCGTTCGCGGGAGCTCGTCGCTAGAAGGCACGAGCTTTGTCGTGGGCTTTATGCAGAATGAAGTAGCAGAGATCGACGAAGATCCCAGGCTGCAGATCTTTATCTCTGCACAGTTTGACGCAACGGTTACGATCACATCACCAATTGTTGGGACCTACTCGCGCATAGTCCGTGCCAACACGGTGCACGTCGAGACGATGCGCAGCGACCACGTTGTTGCAACGTCCGAGTCTGCGCAGAGGAAAGCTGTCTTTATCTCATCCGACGTGCCAATCGTTGTCTATGCGCTCAATACGTTGGCGCAATCAACCGACAGCTATACTGCAATCCCTATCAAGCATCTTGGATCGAATTACCGAACGGTTAATCGTGGAACAGACAGGTATGCAGGACAACAGTACTACAATCAGCTGCCCCGTGTGGGTGAGTTTATGGTCATTGCCATCGAGGACAATACTGTTGTTACGATCAAGACTCCTGTACCAACCCTGCGACGTCAGCGCGCTATCTCGACCACGCTTCGTAAGGGCGATTGTTACTTGGTTCAGGCGTTGCCGACAGCCACTGGGGCAGACGACCTTACAGCCTCAGAGGTTGTCTCCAGCAAGCCGGTTGCTCTGCTCTCAGGGCATGTTCGTTCGAGTGTTCCGACGGTAAGTTCGAGCCCCAAGGATCATCTCGTTGAGCAGCTACCACCCGTTGAAAAATGGGGCAAGACGTATGCCACTGCACCTATGCTGCTTAAGGCAACTGTGCAGCCTCCGGATGTCTACCGCATTGTGGCCTCGGTGCCGAATCAGGACGTTCAGGTGCAGCTGCAGGATACATCCTTTGTGTGGAGGTCTACCCAGGGTAGGATGTGGTTTGATACGTCGTTTAGAGAGCCTGTGTTTTGGCAAAGTGAGCAACCCTTTTTGCTCGTCCAGCACATGCCGAGCGGTGGGTTGAACCTGGTCAATTTCGATCCCGCCATGGTGGTCGTTACCCCGATCGAACAGTTCGTGAATTCGGCACTTTTCCAGTTCCCTACGCTCGAGGTCAACGACAATATTATCGACCAGCAGTTCCTGTACTTCCTCAATGTGATCGCATCACCCGAGGCGCTTGCAACTCTCAAGATCGATACCACCCGAGTTGCCGGAATCTCGCCGCAGATCGCCTCGCAGGTTATACCGGGCACAAACCTTCATTGGGCGCAGCTCGAGCTGGCAGGGGGCTCGCATGTGATACGCGCAGACAGTGGGCTCTTCTCTGGTGTTATGTACGGAACATCTGCAGCAGACTCCTATGCAAACATGGTCGGTGTTGCTTATGAACCCGTCCGTAAGCAGGATCTTACCCCGCCAGCGTATGCTCTGGGGGTCGATTGTGGCTCAATCTTCGGTGAGATTCGCGACCAATCGCGCGACACAGCATTACTAGAGCAAGTCTATGTGGTGAGCGCACAAACTCGCAACTACAGGTGGACGATTACACCCGTGGCCGATTCGGCGCATGTGGTACTTTTCGAAGCAGTTGTGCTCGACCCTCTGCGCGATGCTCAGATCGTTATCCACGCATACGATAACAAGGGTAACGGCCGCGAATGGAAGTATGTCTACGACGCCCCGATACTTGCCTATCCGAAGGCGGTTGTCATCGATCGCAAAAACAATACTCCTGCATGCACAACGGTTGTAGTGCGCAATATGGACACGACGGCCGTTCGCGTTTCGACTCTATACATCGTTGGCGATAAACGCATCACGATAGACCCGCAAATCTCCGACACACTCTTACGTGCGAAAGACTCTCTCGAGATTCGTGTTTGCGTGGGCCCAACACCCGATTCGGGCACTATCTCGGCTGTGCTGCGACTGCAACTTCCGTGTTTATATCTCACGGCAAACATCACAACACGCTCGGCGGGCATGATCCGAGGCAGTGCGGTGGACTTCGGAAATGTCCGCATAGGCGACACAGCTTGTACAAGGCTATCTGTGGTGAACAGCGGTAGCAAGATGATCACTCTCACATCGGTAGTGCTTGCGCAGCTTGCCAAGGGGCTTGCAATCGACACAACGGGATTGATGCTGCCGCGCATAATGAACCCTGGTGATCAAGTATGGGTTCGCGCATGCTTTGTTCCAGTTGATACAGGAGAAGTGGTGCGCGTCGATACAGTGCGCTCCGACGTGGCAGGATTTGCCATGCTTGAGGCGCGCGGCCGAGGTGTAAGACCTGCGATAGAACCGCTTGTTGTTGACTGGGGGAAGAGACGTATCGGCACGATCAATGATACAACTGTGTACCTTCGAAACATTGGCTCTTGCTCAGCTGCAATAGATCTTGCTCTCGATGCATTTCTGCCTCCATTCCTGGGAATGCAGGGCAGTATAATCGGCGCGCAACTCGCGGTGGGGGATTCATTGGCACTGCAATTGCGGTTTGCACCAGCGCAGCGTGGTGCCGTTGTTGATGTGCAGCCGGTAACTACAGACTGGCGATTACATGAAGCTGTTCACGTTGAACTTCGCGCCACAGGCGTGTTACCGCAGCTGGTTCACTATGATATTGACATGGGCAACGTGATTCTGGGTTCGCAACGGGACTCAGTTGCGAATCTTCTGGATGTAGGGGCTCTCAATGACGCACCACTAGTTATCGACAGTATAAGGGTAATAGGCCCGGACGCTTCGGCATTCACATTGCCTACCTCACTTGTTGGAATCTCACGTCTAAATGTGGTGTCCACCGTAACAGACATCATTACATTCAGACCAACAAAGCTCGGTCCCCACGTTTGCGCCGTTGAAATCTACCACAACGCAAGCCCGGTTCTGCCGGGTCGTGACACTATGTTCGTCACGGGTGTTGGTCTTCCGGCAGACAGCGCAGTTATCGAGACCTCGCTCACCGCGGAGCTCGAGGTCACGCGTTGTAGCAATTCCTCAGCCAGACTAGGTATCCGGAATACTGGAACCGCCAGGGCAGTCCTGCGCACTATACGGGTCATTTTCGGTGCCGACACATCTGATCTCTACGATGCATCTGAGCCGCTGATTCTGGAACCAGGTGGGGCATGGAATGAGTCATTTACTGTACCGGCCACCACAGGTTCTCAGATAGCGATAGTGGCGGTCATTACTGATTCGGCAGGTAATGAGTATCGAACCACGCGAGTGGTTCGTATCGTTGATCCAAGTTCATATATACGTCTGGGGTGGGACTCGTTGCCGAGTGCCACGCCGATTCAGCTTGTTACAGGCGGGCATGCGATTATCCTCGATGTGGGCATACTTGACACCGTA